>JAEZDS010000025.1 GCA_023433205.1 Bacteroidota bacterium | reverse complement strand
ATCCTGGGCTGGGAGCCAAAAGTAAACAGGTCCGAAGGACTGAAGATCACCTACGATTATTTCCGGTCGTTGAGCCGCGATGAATTGCAGAAAGTTGAACACAGGAAGTTTAAGAGTTGATATAAAGGACTCCCTGCTGCTAACTGCCCATTGCCAACCGCCCGCTGTCCTTTATTCTCCGTTCTTTCTACTTCCTATCTCAGGCCTTGATCCCCAGCTCGTATCTTTCAATGATGGACTTAACCAGTTTATGACGGATCACATCTGTGTTGTCGAGCTCAACAATAGAAATACCTTCAACCTTTTTTAAGAGCCGCAGCGCCTGAAGCAGTCCGCTGGGTTGTTTTACGGGCAGATCTATTTGTGTGACATCGCCTGTAATGATAAATTTCGCGTTCGCACCCATCCTGGTGAGGAACATTTTCATCTGACTTTCAGTAGTGTTCTGCGCCTCATCAAGAATCACAAAAGCGTTATCCAGTGTGCGACCGCGCATAAACGCCAGAGGCGCTATCTGCACAGTGCGGTTCTCAAGGTACTGGTTCAGTTTATCGGTAGGGATCATGTCATTAAGCGCGTCATAAAGCGGCTGCATGTATGGATCGAGCTTTTCTTTCATATCGCCCGGCAAAAATCCCAGATTTTCGCCTGCTTCCACAGCGGGCCGTGTAAGGATCAGCCGCTTTACTTCTTTATTTTTGAGCGCTCGCACCGCAAGGGCAACTGCCGTATAGGTTTTTCCCGTTCCGGCTGGACCCACCGCAAAAAGCATGTCCTCTCTGCCGATTGAGCTTACCATTTTCAGCTGGTTCTCTGTTTTTGCTTTTACTACCAGCCCGTTGTTCCCGAAAAGAATAATGTCGCTTCCCTGCTCTTCCTGCGATGCCACAATGTTTTCGCCGGTCTGACCCAGTAATCGTTCGATCACGGTGTCGGTAAGCACGCCGGTCTTGTGATAATGATCAATGAGCAGTTTCAGTTTTTTTTCAAATTTGGAGATCTCTTTCCCCTCTCCAAGCACTTTTAGTGAATATCCTCTTGCGATAAGTTTGAGTTTGGGGAAATGTTTTTTGATCACATTCAGCTTCACATCGTTCGCACCATAGATCTCCATAGGTTCCACGGTGTCAAGGGTAATTATCTTTTCGTTCATATTCTTCCTTTAGCGTTTAATGCGCTCTGTTTATAACCCTGTTAATCTTCGATCAAGTTTAAAAAAATAAGGGCATAAATAATAATTAATTTTGAAAAGATGGGCATAGTTACTTTAACCACCAACCTTGGTTACCGCGATCCTTATCTTGCCATAGTTAAGGCCGGGCTCATCTCCTCGGGTGTTCCCATGCAAATTCTGGACCTGAGTTGCGAAGTGAAGGACAATAATTTATCTGACGCGGCTTTTGTTCTCAACAACGCTCTGCCGCATTTCCCCTCCGATACCATTCACCTGGTGGCAATAAAGTTTCTGGCTGACCGTAGCCAGCACAAAGGTCATTCAGCCGACAATTCACGCTACCTGATCGCCCGGCACCGTAACCAGTTTATTATTAGTCCCGATTCGGGCTTATTTACGCTTCTTGATGCAAACTTTAACGGAGAAGTTTACCAGCTATACTATGAAGGCACAGCTGCCCACCACTTTTTTCTGAAAGATATTTTTGTGCCTGCGGCCATTCACCTGCTAAAAAAAAATCCTGTTGAAGATATTGCTTCGCCCACCACTGATTACTACAGGTCATTTACTTTTAACAGCTACCTCGACAAGAACATTCTGCGCGGAAAGGGCGTGTATGTTGATGACTTCGGCAACATTATCACAAATATCACCCGTGAACAGTTCAGTGAGGTGGTTGGATCAAAAAACTTTACTGTAACATTACCCGGTTTGCGGCTGAGTAAAATTTACAATACATACGATGAGGTAAAGTTTGGCAGCCCCCTGTTGTTGTTTAACAGCGTAGGCAGGCTGGAAGTGGCCATAAACGGACAAAGCGCTTACGACATGCTGCATCCTCATGATATTGGCAGGCAATTTGATTTTAATATTTTAGTGGAAATAGCATGATAAGGCGCATAGTAAAAATGAGTTTTGACCCTGCGAAGACCGGGGATTTTAAGAAAGTTTACGAGGCCAACTGGCAGTTCATAAGAACATTTGAAGGTTGCGCGCACGTGGAACTTCTGCAGGACAAAAACAATCCGTCGATATTTTTTACCTACAGTCACTGGAAAAGTGAGCAGCACCTGGAAAACTACCGCGCCTCTGAGCTGTTCAAAAAAATATGGGCCGCCACCAAGGTTAATTTTAATACGCGTGCTGAAGCCTGGACGGTACAGCAAATCACTTTCGATCAGTAAAACTTCTCAATAGCTATCCTGAACCAGGTGGTAAAACGTTCGGGACTTTCTTTGATCAGCGATTTTACCTCGGGAACGCTGAGCCAGCAAAAGGATTGAACTTCGTGGGGATCAGGTGTGGGCTGTTCATCGCTGCGGCCCTCAAAAATATGATCGAGTTCATGTTCGGTCAGTCCATTTTCAAACTCAGAACGGTAAAGAAAGGTGGTTCTGAATGTGAGTTCGGCCGAAATACCCATTTCCTCCGCCAGCCTTCTTTTTGCGGCGGCAAGGGTGTCTTCTCCCGGCCGTGGATGCGAACAGCAGGTATTGGTAAATAGATCGCCGCTGTGGTACTTTTCATGCGCCCTTTGTTGTAAAAGCAGCCTGTTCTGTGAATCAAATATAAAAACTGAAAAAGCACGGTGAAGAAAAGCGCCGCGATGGGCCTCAAGCTTTTCCATTACGCCTATCTCATTGTCAAACGCATCAACCAGTATTACCTCTTCCTCCATCATTTAAAAGTACATAAAGTTAAGAAGCTTTTTATCAATAGCACGGCTCCGTATAAATGCGGCAGCAGATCATTTGCACGCACTGAACTACAATTGCCTTTTTCGGTATATATTTAGGTTTCAGAATCAGAGCTGTGGTATATAGATTTTTCTTTGTCCTGTTATGTGCAGGTTTAAAGCTTGAAGCGCAGCAGTACTTCTTTAAGAACTACAGTGTGGAAAGCGGGCTGCCTTTTGTTCAGGTTTTTTGTATGTACCAGGACACCAGCGGCTATCTGTGGAGCGGGGGCTACGGGGGATTAAGCCGTTTCGACGGAAAGGTGTTCAGTAACTACAACCGGAAGAATGGATTGGTGGATCACCACGTTAATGCCATCTGCACCGACAGCAAAGGCGATGTTTTTGTTGGTACCAACAAAGGACTGAGTGTGCTGCGGGGAAAGACTTTCAGCAATTTTACGCAGTTTGGTGACTATCACCGGCCACAGATCACTTCCTTCTGTAAAGGATACCATCACTCAATTTATGTGGGTACACCCCGCGGAGTGTACACATTCAGAAATGACACCGTGCTGCCCATAAAAAGCCTGGAGGGCTACCGCGTTAATTTTTTGTATAACCCCGACACCACGGTAATTTACGTGGGAACTGATAAAGGGATAGTACTGCTGGGACATAACACTTTCAGGATCATTGATCAGAAGCAGGGCCTTGCGTCAAATGAAGTGAACTGTATTACACGGTATAAAAATTTTATCGTTGCCGGAACAGCAGCAGGACTCAGTTTTTATGACCTCTTATCGGGCAGGATCACAAATTACCGCGAAAGTCACGGACTTCAGGACGAAAACATTTCTGCCTTGTTTAATGAACGCAATAAATACCTGTGGATAGGGTCGCAGGCCGGACTTATTCGGTTTGACGGAAAGTCTTTTGAATACTACAACATCGCTTCCTCGAATAATTCGAATCAGGTTCGCTGTATCATAGGCGACCGTGAGAAGAACGTGTGGATGGGCACACACAGTGGTCTTTACAGGTACCGTGATAACTCATTTGCGACCTTTGATGTGGCCGGCGGGTTGGGCACCGCTTTCGTTTTTCAGGTTTTTCGCGACAACCGGCAGAATCTGTGGGTCTGCAGCCAGAACAGCGGAATTTTTAAGGGAACAAAAGATGGATTTGTACGTTATGGTCCCGCAAACGGCATTCAAAGTAATACCTGCAGATCGGGTCTGCAGGACCAGGAAGGCAGACTTTTATTCGGTGCAGGCCATCAGTTGCTTGAGTACAGGAACGGGCATTTTTATCAGATAAAACTGCCCGATGAATTTTCAGGACAGATAGATGTTATGTACCAGGCAGCTGATGGCAGGATATGGCTTGGTGGCAACAATGGCGTAGTTTCTCTGCTGTGGAAGGGAGGCCGCGCCCATACAAGATTTTATCCTATAAGTTCAGCCGAAGATTTTACGGTTTATGGTTTCTGCGAGGATGAACAGCAAAGGTTGTATGCAGGCACTTTTAAGGCCGGCCTTTTTCGATTGGACAACGACACATTGATAAATATAAGTTCGGCTCTTGAGCTGAATGAAGAAACTTTTTTTACCCTGCGCTACAGCCGTGGACTGATCTTCGCCGCATCGCTCAACGGTGTTCTGGTGCTTGATATAAAAGCCGGGACCCTGCGCAGGATCACCGACCTGGATGGCCTGAACTCAGAGCTCGTTTATTCCATTGAGTTCACCAGAGACGGCCGTTATATGTGGATTGGAACCAACCAGGGCATTAACCGGCTTGATCTGCAGAAATTTTTGTCGGACGGAACAATGGAAATTACCTCGTTCGGCAGGCAGGAAGGATTTGCCGGCGTAGAGTGTAACGGCAATGGCATCTGGGAAGATGAGGATGGCACCCTATGGTTTGGTACGGTAAGCGGCCTGATTAGGCACCAGCCCTTTAACTACAAAACAAATACAGTGCCCAATAAAACGCTGCTGCAGGGCATAAGACTGCTGAATGAGGATACCCTGCTGGAAGACAGTGTAAGACTTCCCAGCGACATGAATACCATAGCATTTTACTACCGTGGAATTTGTCTTACCAATCCCGACAAAGTTCTGTATCAGCGCAAGCTGGAAGGTTTGAAGCAGGATGAAAACTGGAGTGAACCCGGCACAGAAAATTACATCAAGTACACCAACCTGGCTCCCGGCAATTATACCTTTAAGATCCGCTCGTCTAACAATGAAGGTGTGTGGAACGAGGCTCCGACCGTTTTCAGTTTCAGGATCAAGGCCCCTGTTTATATGACCTGGTGGTTCCAGCTTAGCGCAATTCTGGGACTTCTGGCGCTTATTTATCTGGTGTTTATGCTGCGTTTGTACAACATCAAAAAGAAGCAGCGGATTGAGTATGAGAGAAAGGTGCAGATGAGCAGGATAGAGCTAAAGGC
>JAEZDS010000207.1 GCA_023433205.1 Bacteroidota bacterium | reverse complement strand
ATCCTGGGGTACAGCAAGCATCTCTACTTTTTTCTGGGTATCTTCAAAGGTGAGGTTTTCAGTGAGCTCGTAATAGTCCCTTTCCGCACTCTGTTCTTCAATCCCTGCTTCTTCAAGGGCTTCAATAAACTTTAACGAGCTGCCATCCATAATAGGCATTTCAGGTCCAGTGGCTTCTATCAGACAATTGTCTATCCCCAGACCAAGCAGTGCAGCCAGAACATGTTCGGTAGTGTGGATCTTTACGCCATTTTTTTCAAGCGTAGTTCCTCTGGAGGTATCGGAAACGTTATCAGCATCCGCTTCAATAACGGGATGTCCCTCGAGGTCGGTCCGCTGAAACTTAAACCAGTGATTTTCAGGAGCAGGTTTAAAAGTTAGGGTTACCGGTCTTCCCGTATGAAGACCCACACCTGAAATGGAAACAGGCTTTTTTATGGTTCTCTGCTTATCGCTCATTGGCTGCTAAAATTGATAGGCAAAGATAGTAAATTAACCCTAAATGCCTGAAGACGCTCAGAACAGCACGTAGGGCAATAACTTATCAGCAAGAGAATCACTCTCAGTGATCTCCTTAAGGGATGCAGGATGCAGTTTTCCCTTGCGCCGGTAATCAAAGATCTTTTTAGTGAGTTCATAACTGATGTAGGGATGACGATTAATGGTTTTGAAGTCGTCGTTATTAAGGTCAAGTTTTTTTACAGCCCCTTTATCCGCGCTAAAGTGCCCATGAAACTGTTCGTACTTTTGCCGGTCGATGCCATACACCTCACGCAACTGTGACACAGCGACAAATCCCCCAAGCATGTTGCGGTATTTGATTATTCGCGCGGCAAAAACCGGGCCTATACCTCTTACTGAGAGAAGTGTCAGACTGTCGGCGCTATTGAGGTCTACGATCTTTTGCTGAATATTTAATGGTGCTGGTTTTTTTTCAACACTTTTATTTTCAGGATGGTTCTTTGAGGCAGACACCTTCTTAGCTGCGCTTATTTGAACATAAGGCGAGAGTTTATTGTAATCTGACTGTCGGAAGCCGTAGACATTTAAAAGATCTTCTTTTTTGCTGAAAAAGTGGCGTTCTCTGTATTTGATAAGCGTGGCGCTTGTTCTGGCGGATAGTCCCAGCCGTATTAAGTCTTCTTCACTCGCAGTATTAGGATCGAAGAAAAATAGTGCAGCATTGCTTCTGGTGATGGCACTGTCTGTAAAACTATTTTCTGTGATTGGCAGACTTGAAAGCAGAATGGTGCCGGGAGCCATAAAGTGTGGGTAAACAAGCCGGATGACGAGCAGGAGCAGGCTGATACACATAAGCATAAATAAGCCGTTGCGCTGCTGCCTGTTAAAACCGAAATAACTATTCAGAAAGCCGTTCACCATTCTTTTTTTGTTCAAAGAAATAATAAAGAGGCCAGCCAAGCATCATTATCAGCAGTCCGATGCCGGCAGCCTGAGGTTTAAAGATAAGCAGATCAATACAAATTCCGGTGGCCACAAGAATATAAAGCAACGGCACCAGTGGATAACCAAAAGCTTTGTAGGGTCTTTCCGCTAATGGTTCGCGTTTTCGTAAAAGAAAAAGTGCGCCTATGGTAACAATATAAAATACCAGCGATGAAAAAGTGCAGTAGTCGAGCAGCGCGCTGTAAGAACCGCTAAGGCAGAGTACCGAGGCCCATACTGCCTGTAACCACAGGGCTTTGCCGGGTACGCCGTGCCGGTTTAGTGTGGCGGCTGACTTAAAAAATAGTTTTTCAGCGGCCATCGCGTAAAACAATCTTGATCCTGAAAGAATAAGACCATTGTTACAGCCAAAGGTGGAGACAATGATGAGCAGAGCCATCAAAACTACTGATGCGCCCCCGAAAATTCCCTCAAGCGCGGCTGTTCCAACTCTGTCGTTTGAAGCAGTGGCCACAGCTTCAGCCGGTAGCAGCATAAAGTACGAGAGGTTGGCGAGTATATACAGAACCGTAACGATCAATACACCGAAAAACAGTCCCAGTGGAATATTGCGCCTGGGGTCTTTTACTTCCCCTGCCACAAAGGTCACGTTGTTCCAGGCATCGCTGCTGAAAAGCGCCCCTATCAGCGCCACGCCCAGCGCCGCGTACAAACTCATGCGTAATCCGCCATCACCATCAGGAGGTGAGTAGGGAAGGGAAAGATTTTCTTGCAGATAGCCGTTTTGCCAGCCAAAGATCAATCCAATAAGGATCAGTCCCACCAGCGCGATAATTTTTGCACTGGTAAAAACCCGCTGAATGATACGGGCGTTGTTGATGCCAAGGCTGTTGAGGAAGCTGAGGAAAAAAACCATCAGTACAGCCAGTACCTGTGTGCTTGAGATATTTACTATTCCAACAGACAGCAGAATGTTGTTCTCGTCGAAAAAAGGCAGCAGAACGCCTACATACCTGGCAAAGGCTACAGCCACAGCGGCGATAACACCGGTCTGTATCACCGCGAAGACAGTCCAGCCATATACAAAAGACACCATTCTTCCGTAGGCGCGTTTCAGGTAGATAAATTGTCCGCCCGCTTCAGGCATCATGCCGGCGAGTTCGCCATAACTTAAGGCCGCGAACAGAGTGATAATGCCGCTGATAAGCCAGCAGGCCATTACCCAGAAGGGAGAGCCCAGAACGCGCGTCATGTCGGCGCTTACAATAAAAATTCCGGAGCCTATCATAGAGCCGGAAACGATCATGATGGTATCAAAAAGATTAAGCGTTCTTTTTATTTCCGGCATAGGGATGGTTTAAAGATAATTAAATTTGCATTCGACAAATATGGAGGTAATCAGCGAAAGGATCAGCATTCTTAAAAAACCGGAGGTGTTAAGCATCGTAATTCTGCCTACAGCAGACAAACGTAAACTGGGAATGATGTTTTTATGGCTTTTCGCCTGGACTGTGTGCGGGGTGATAGTATTCGCTAACTATTTCAGGGTGGAAGAGCGCGACGCAAAATTGTTTATCATCATTTACCTGGCTTTCTGGTCTTATTTCGAATTCAACATTGTAAGAGCCTATATATGGAAACGTTTTGGCCGTGAGAAGCTCTGGCTGCAGAACGGCAAACTAAATTATCAGCGCGAGATCAACAGAAAAGGAAAGATCAGAAGTTTTGACCTGGACCTGGTAAGCAAGGTGGATATTATTCCTTTTAAGGCGCAGAATCTTACCGATAACTTTTACCAGAGTTTTTGGGTGAAAGGCGGTGAGCGGCTTCAGTTTACCGCACAATCGCGTTTGTATCGTTTTGGGATGCAGATCAACGAAGAAGAGGCGCAGACTTTGTGCAGGGAGATCAATAAGGGGATTCCGGATTAGGGGTGTGGTTGTTTCGCGCCAAGACGCGAAGCACGCAAAGAGATGTTTATAGAGGACTCTATTGTGACTATTGTGTGATATTGCGCGCCAAGACGCGAAGAGCGCAAAGAGGTTTTTAGGGATTCTATTGTGTCTATTGTGTGTTATTGCACGCCAGGACGCGAAGAGCGCAAAGAGAAGTTTTTAGGGGATTCTATTGTGTCTATTGTGTGTTATTGCGCGCCAGGACGCTCCCGATAGCTATCGGGAGCACGCAAAGAGAAGTTTTTAGGGATTCTATTGTGTCTATTGTGTGTTTTTTCGCGCAAAGACGCGAAGAGCGCAAAGAGAAGTTTTAGGGGGATTCTATTGTGTCTATTGTGAACTACTGTGTTTAAATATACAACGATCTGATCTCCCAGAAATAGCACGGCACCACTAAAGCCCCTTAGTGCAGAATTTTATACACCAGCTCCTTCATTAACTCACCTCCGCCTACACTTGCATTGTTGATACCTTTTGATTTAAGATCACATTCTTTAAGATGTGCGAAGACCTGGCGTAACTTTCCCAAAGGGTAATTGGCGGCGGCTCTTCCGTAACTGTCAGCGAAATATGGATTCACGCCCAGGGCTGATGCGATGGCGCCCTTGCTTTTTTCCGGAACGTAGTGGTATTTCAGGATTTTAGAAAAATAATTGAAGAGTGAACTCAGCACCATCACCGGGGGATGTTCTTTTTCGTTACCGGCAAAATGGCTGATGATACGATTTGATTTTAAAACATCACGTGCGGCCAGCGCTTCCTGTAGCTCAAAAATATTGTACTCGCGGCTGATACCTATATTATCCTGTACCGCAGCGGAGGTAATTTCTTCGCCTGGTTTTAAAGTAATGGTAAGTTTTTCAATTTCGTTGGTAATGCGGGTGAGGTCGTTGCCGATAAACTCTGAAAGCATAGCAGTGGTGCGCGGACCAATGGTGTAACCCAGCTCCTTTACATAATCTGCAATCCAGCCTGCCACCTGGTTGTCGTAGAGTTTTTTTGTTTCTATATACACCGCGTTTTTTTGTAAAGCTTTAGCCGCGGCGCTTCGTTTATCAATGGTCTTATATTTAAAACAAAAAACCAGGATGGTGCTTTTCAAAGGATTTTGTACATAGGCCGCCAGCTGAGCCATGGCCTGCGCACTGCCTGATTTAGATTTGCCCTGATCTTCATCATCATCACCCTCCTCAGCGGTTTTTTTTCCCAGCTCCTTTATGTTCTGCGCTTCTTTTACGATCACAACCTTGTAATCGCTCATCATGGGAAATTGTTTGGCCAGCGATAGAACAGATACCAGGTCAACGTCTTTACCATACACCACATCCTGATTAAATTCCCTGTCGGCCTCATCAAGGGCATGTTTTTCTATATAATCGCTGATCAGGTCAATATAATATGTCTCCTCGCCGCTCAGAAAATACACGGGTTTGAAGATCTTGCGTTTAAGATCCTGCATTATCTGGTTGATCTCTTTCATAATGAGGCAAATTTAAGAAAGAATGAGCTGTTACTATAGACTAAAGTGGTCTTGGAGTATCTGATAGTAAGCCAGACAGGTTTGTTTAAACGGTCAACTTTTTGAGTTAACGGTAGAAATATTTATGAGCTGTTGCAAATCTTCCTCATGATTTTGCAGAACGTTTGGATTGGGTTAAAATATACACGCTTTAATAATGCAGGCGCTGGCATCTCTTTTACTTATCTGCCAGCGTGTGTCAGTGGAGTTCTTCACTGCTTATAATCAAAAACTTAAAACTTTTACAAATGAAAAGAACAGTACTTTCAATCGCGGCAGGTGTTATTTCTACCCTGCTGATTCACTCCCCGGCAAAAGCGCAATGGGTGACAAACGGACCATACGGAGGCAGCTCCAGTGCCCTCATAAATGAGGGAGGCGTTATCTATGCCGGTGCAGGCAACCGCATCTACAAGTCGGAAAATGATGGATATTTCTGGACTGAGACGGGCAATAAAGATATTCATGCGGTAAGCGGTCTGGTTTCATCAGGAGGAAAACTTTTTGCAGGAACAGGAAATTTTCAGGGGGTTCTGGTGTCGGCTGACAATGGCGCTACATGGACGCAGAAAAATACCGGCCTGTCTTACGGAATGATTGATCTGATGTTTTCAAACCAGACTGGTGTGTACGCGGCCATTGACCGGGACCTGTTTTTTACCTCCAACGGCGGCGACTCCTGGTCGGAGATCGGTGCTGGATTAGGAACACAGCCAAATGCAAATATAAATGTGCTGAGGCAATACGGTGATACACTTTTCGCCGGCACCGGTGGAGAATATGGAAGTCTTTATATGTCAACCGACAATGGCCAGAATTTTACCCATGTAAGTGGATTTCCTGCACAACACGCAGTATATACACTGGCTTACGAAGGTGATAATATTTATGCAGGCACCTGGTTTGGGGTGTTCAAGTCTGCTGACCGCGGTGCAACCTGGACGCAGTCAGATAGTGGCATGTCGGGCGGATACACAAGGTCGATGATCGTAGCCCATGGGAAAATTTTCGCCAGTACACTTGAAGGCGGGATATTTGTTTCAAGCGATGATGGTGCAACCTGGACCGAGGCCAACAACGGGATCATGGGCTGGCGCGAACACGACGATGCCCCATATCCGTTTGCTGACGCAATGGTTGAAACGGACGCTGGTTTGGTTGCCGCTACCAACGATGGAATTTATGTAAGTAATGATGCAGGCAGCTCATGGAGCAGGGCCAATGATGAGATAAAAGCCAACAGAATGCAGTCGATTGCTGCGCAGGGAAATTATGTGTTTGGAGGAGCCGGTAGAATGTATGTCTCCGGTAACCAAGGGTCAACCTGGAACCTCTCACACAACGGTATAGAAGGTAGCAGTATCATAGCAATTACAGTACAGGGCAGCGTTGTGCTTGCTTCTACCGGTAATCAGGAGTTGTACCGCAGCACAGATAATGGCGCCACCTGGGCTGAGGCCGGGGCCGGGGTTATGGGCCGCGTTGATGTGCTTGCATCAAACGAACAGCGTATTGTTGCTATCGTCCGTCATACGGGCTCTGCCAATCAACAGCTGATGCAGTCGGTTGACGGGGGCCTCACTTTTACAGATATGCCGGGCGCTGTTGTAATCACAGGCATGATGCGCGCGCTTGGTCTCTTTGAAGACCGTATTTATGTGGGAAATGACAAAGGCATGGTTTTCAGAAGCAGTGACAACGGAGCCACCTGGCGTGATATCGGCAACTATCTGCCAAATGTTGAAATAACCGAGATCATTGCGCTTGCAGAGGAGACCTATGTTTCAACCGCCGGAAAAGGTGTTTTTCGTTTTACAGAAAACGATTATGTGATAGAGAGTTACAGCGATGGCCTGCCCAACTATCACATCACTGACCTTGTGATTGAAGGAGATTTTATTTTTGCTTCAACAGGTGGAGCAGGGGTTTTTGCAACAAAGTTGGGTTTTGAAAATTGGTTCCATGTATCTGCAGGACTTGAAAATCCTTTTGTGTCACACCTGGCCTCGGCTAACGGAAAAGTGTATGCGGCCACCGGCACCGGCGTTTATCAGACCGACGAGGAGGCTTTTGATAATTTTTTACTGATGGCAGGCATTGGAGAAAAGGAAGTGGACCTGGCCAGTGTTTTTCCAAACCCAACCAAGGGTGTCTTATTTTATCAGTTAAATGAACAGGCATCTCTTCAACTTCTTGATGTAAACGGCAGGGTTGTAAGATCAATACCTGATGCCTCTGCCAGTGGAAGTATAAACATGGAAGGGCTTGGCGAAGGATTTTACATTTTGCAGGTGCAGACGGCCCAGGGCATGCAGGCAAAAAAGATCGTGGTAAGTAATTAATAAAAAAACCACTCAGGGGTTTTGTTATTGGAGCTGAATCCTGGTTAGGAAATTTTCCGGACCAGGGTTCAGCTTTTTTTGTAATTTGGTTTGCGAGCTTCTCTTTAAGATCCTTTGAGATCTATTGTTCAAGGGTAGTATTTTGGACCATCGCTCAACAATGATTTGGATTTACTGTGAACGTATAAACTCATGAAAAATTTATTGATCCTCTTTCTGGTCGTTTTGGGCAAAGGTGCCATTGGACAAACTTCTCTTTACCGACCTTTTCCAACAACAAATGGCGAGTGGATTTACTGCTATACCTTTAATATTCCCTATCCGAAGCAGAAAGATTATATTTTGAAAGAAGATACTAGTATTTCTAACATCGCATATAAAAAAATATTTGTCGATGGTTTCTATAAAGGAGCTTTAAGAGAGAGCAGCAAGAAGATATACATTGTACCTGACACTTCCCTGAATGAATATGTTTTGTACGACTTCAATCTAACCGTCGGTGATACCATAAAAAATCCAGTAGGAGGTGCAATCTGCAGTAATGGGCCTATCGTGATCAATGCTGTGGACTCCGTTCTGGCTTCTGATGGTTATCATAGGTCTATTAGATTTATATATGGGGAGTGGATAGAAGGAATAGGAAGTAAACACTATTTGCTAAATCCTGTACAGTACAACTGTCTCGGGGGAAATGACAACCTTGAGTTTGTCCAAAACGACTCCACATTTGATTATACTTCATATAATCCAACTTGTGCAACTTCAACTTCGGTGGGGTTGGGTGAAAACTTACAGACTATACTCCATCTTTTTCCTAACCCACTTACCTTTGAAGCGAATTTATCGATATCTGAGGAAATTATTAATGGAACAATTTATATTTATAATCACCTTGGAGAAATAGTGCAAGAACTAAATAACGTTCAAGGAGCAGCGGTCAATCTAAAGCGAGAAAACCTTTCAGCAGGATTGTATTTTCTTTATCTTAAAGACAAGACCAGAAGATCTACCTTACACAAACTAGTTATTACAGAATAATTAAGTTGAAGACCTGGGTGGGGTGAGGAAAAATGTGAGAGTGATTACGGCAAGTAGCGGAGATCTGCACCGGGGAGCGGCCAATAGACTCAGCGGGAAATAGCTATATTAGTAAGTGCTTATAGGTGCGAAGATTTGTTGTGTCACCTCATCAACACCGGAAAATTTTTTAAGAATGAAACTGCTAATCCTGATTTTTACTGTTGCGACTTTGCCAGTCCAGGCGCAAAACTGGTGCCCGCCTGGTGCCCCCTGTCATTATCAGTATCGCGCTTTTCAAGCTAGTCTTGACGGGGTGACGGAGTACCGGTACGTACATGATACCATTGTAAAAAACATCAGCTGCAAAAAGATTACTGCTAACCTGCTAACCTGCCCACTGCCCACTGCCAACTGCAAACTGCCAACTGCCAACTGCCCACTACCCACTGCCCACCCCTCCGTGTTTCTCCGTGCTCTCTGGCC
>JAEZDS010000133.1 GCA_023433205.1 Bacteroidota bacterium | reverse complement strand
AGGTGATGGTTTGTGAAAACAGGTCGGCGAATTCTTCTTCTTTCAGATTGGCAATAAGAAATTTTTTGAACGTCTCGAAAAACCCGTACAGTTCTCCTTTGCCTTTTTCCTGCTGCTCCATCTCCCGGGCTATCACCTCATCGCGCAGGAAACGGGTTCTTTTGGCCAGTTCACGGGCAAGTTCTTCGGCGGTGCGTACCAGCGGCAGCGAAAAGCCAAAAAATTTCTGCAGCAGCGCGCTGAATTTGGTTTCGTTCTCCAGCGGGGGCGCTATGCCTTTATCTGCCAGTTTGCTGCGGGCAATAAAGGTTTTGTCTATGAGCTCCCCGTGGCGGTAGAGTCTGAATTCGTAGAAGTCTGTGAGAATAAGATTGGGAAAGGTTTTGCGGTAACGTTTGAGTTGCTCGCTGTTTTCGATCGCATCGAGGTTTTCGCCCGGTTTTTTTGCTTCCACATAACCAACAATGTTCTGGGTTCCGTCCCAGACCCTGAAATCGGGATTTCCCGCATCAGTGCTTTTTGGCAATGTGGTAACCTGCGTCCTGTTCCGGCCTGTGCTCTGACCGAAGTCGTCGAGAAAGGTGGCAAGAGTATTATAATAACTTTCCTCCCGCGCGTCGCCCTGCGCGGTGGTTTTAAGGATCTGGTCAAGGTATGCTTTACTCATAAGCGGGTGTGTGACCGGTGAACCTTCCGTGCTCTGATAATCGCCAATGTTTTGAAATTCACTCAGTCTTATCCAAATTTACGGCACTGAGACTAAAATCGTGTGGCTAAGTTGAAAAGTATGCACGAAAGTTATTGACAGTTAATGCAGAATAAAAAAAGAAAACTGGCACCTAAACCCCAAGATCCTTAGGGTAACAGATGTAATATTTTGTCACAGTCTTGCTCAAACTTTGGAGGTTTAATTGATCACTAGCTTCGGCTACATCCACCAACTGGTTTTTGCCGGTAAGGATATTGATCTTGTACTGATTGGCATTATAAGCACTGTTGTTCACTGTTTCGCTAAACACAAAATAGCTGGCCTCCTTTTTATTGATGTTGTATTTTTTGCAGACCTTTTCTATAAGTTTGTTTTTATATTCACTGGAGATCTTTTCACCCTGAATTTCTACCCTGTACAACTTTCTGTTTAACAGGTTGAGGCAGAGTCTCGCCAGAATTTTGTCTTTGCCTTCACTCCATACCTTAATTGATGCCACTACATCGTTGTCGTCGAGTTTGGTAAAGTGGTCAAGTAAGGCAGGGTTTGAATTAAAATCGTCCTGGGTATAATCGTTCTCAAGAAAAATAGCCAGTGAGGGAGTGGCAAAAAGTTTTTCTCCTGCAAGCGCCAGGTCTTTGGCTCTTTTCAGGATGTTTACCAGCAGACTTTCGGCGCTGAGCACGGTTTTGTGCAGATACACCTGCCAGTACATGAGTCTGCGGGCAATAAGGAATTTTTCTATACTGTAAATGGCCTTTTGTTCAACTACGAGCTGATCTTTTGAAACATTCAGCATTTTAATGATTCGGTCGCTGCTGATCACACCTTCGCTGACACCGGTAAAAAAACTGTCGCGTTTCAGGTAGTCCAGTCTGTCCATATCCAGCTGAGAGCTTACCAGCTGGTGCAGGAAATGTTTTTTATAGCGGTTATTAAAGATCTTTATAGCAAGGCTGAGTTTGTTCTTGAATTCCCTGTTCAGCCTGCTCATGATCATGCTGCTGATGGTTTCGTGCGAGATACCGCGAACCAGACTGTGTTCAAGTGCGTGAGAGAACGGACCGTGTCCGATATCATGCAGTAAAATAGCAATTGTAACGGCTTCTTCTTCTGCCGGGGTAATGTCAACACCTTTCTGCCGAAGGGTTTGTATTGCCTCAACCGTAAGGTGCATGGCCCCGATGGCGTGATGGAACCTTGTATGAAGCGCTCCGGGGTAAACCAGATTGGTTAGTCCGAGCTGCTTGATGCGCCTTAAACGCTGAAAATAGGGGTGTTCAATAAGATCGAAAATTAATTCTCCGGGAATAGTAACAAAACCATATATAGGATCGTTAATTATTTTGCGCTTGTTGGTGGGCATAGATGAAACTGTAAATTACGTTAATTTGAAAATCATACCCTTTCCGCGGCGGAATTATTCCCTTTATTGGCTCTAATTTTAGCAGGCGCTAAGATAGCGGTAAAATGAGACACATCACTTTCAAAAACAGATTAAAGATATGGAGAAGATCAAAATTTTATGGGCAGATGACGAGATAGCATTACTTAAACCACACATCCTTTTTTTGGAGGGAAAAGGTTATGAGGTGGTGACGGCGGTAAGCGGCGACGAGGCGGTTGATGTGGTTAAAGATGACCGTACGATCAGCGCCGTGCTGCTTGATGAGAATATGCCCGGTATTACGGGACTGGAATCTTTACTGAAGATAAAGCAGGCTAACACCGATCTGCCGGTTATTATGATCACCAAAAGTGAAGAAGAACATATTATGGATGACGCCATAGGGGGGAAGATCGCGGATTACCTTATTAAGCCTGTAAATCCCAATCAGATTTTGTTGTCGCTTAAAAAAGCACTTGATAACCGGCGACTGGTAAGCGAAAAAACCAATACTGATTACCGCAAAGAGTTTGGGCAGATTGGCGTGACCATTAATGATAAACTTACCTGGCAGGAGTGGGCTGAGCTATACAAAAGGATCATTTACTGGGAACTGGAAATGGATAGCGTGCAGGACAAGAGCATGCTCGACGTGCTTAAGATGCAGAAGTCAGATGCCAACAACCAGTTCTTTAAGTTTATTGAAAAGCACTATGTAAACTGGCTCAACGGCAAGGATGCAAACGCACCGGTAATGAGCCACACGCTTTTTAAAAACAGGTTTTTGCCAGAGATGAGCGGCAGCGAAAGTATTTTCCTGATCGTGATCGATAATCTTCGTTTTGACCAGTGGAAGGTTATTCAACCAATGTTGATGGAGTATTATAAAGTTGAAAATGAGGAGTCCTATTTCAGCATACTTCCCACAGCCACGCAATATGCAAGGAACGCGATTTTTGCCGGACTGCTTCCCTCTGAGATAGAGAAGAAGTTTCCGGATTTATGGCTGAACGATGAGGATGAGGGCGGTAAAAACATGCATGAAGAGGCTCTGCTGCAGGCACAGTTAAAACGGCTGGGGAAGGACATAAAGATGAGTTATACCAAGATCACGAACTTTAATAATGGCAGGAAGCTGGCCGACAATGTGAACAATCTCTTACAGAACAAACTCAATGTAATTGTCTATAATTTTGTGGATATGTTAAGCCATGCGCGAACCGAAATGGAAATGATAAGAGAGCTGGCCGAAAACGAATCGGCCTATCGCAGCATTACACACAGCTGGTTTGAGCACTCACCGCTTTTTGACATTATTAAGCAGCTTGCAGAGAAAAAAATAAAGGTGGTAATTACCACCGATCACGGCACAGTGCATGTAAAGGAGCCTACAAAAATTTTGGGCGACCGAAATGTAAACTCTAATCTGCGCTACAAGCAGGGCAAAGCGCTGGAGTATAATGCCAAAGAGGTATTTGAGGTTAAAAATCCGGCAGACGCATTTCTGCCAAGGCAGCATCCAAGCACAAGGTTTGTTTTTGCCCGCGAAGACCGGTTCTTCGCTTATCCGAATAACTTCAACCATTATGTGAATTATTACAAAAATACTTTTCAGCATGGCGGTATCAGCCTTGAAGAGATAATAATTCCGTACGTTGTTTTGAGTCCCAGGTAGTGAATCAGCTGACCATAGAGATGAAAAGTGCCGCAGACCTGCAGGGTGCGGCAAGGCAGTTACTTGATTTTGCAGGTGAGGTACGGATTTTTTTGTTCAGGGGAGAGATGGGCGCGGGTAAAACTACGCTTATTAAAGCCCTTTGTGCTGAACTGGGAAGCAGCGATAATTTTAGCAGTCCAACTTACGGCATTGTGAATGAATACAGTTCAACCACAGGCCTCATCTTTCATTTTGATCTTTTTCGGTTAAAACATGTTGGTGAACTTCTTGATATCGGGATTGATGAATACCTGAATTCTGGCAGTTACTGTTTTTTTGAGTGGCCTGAATTGGTGCAGGATCTGGTGACGCCGCCTTATCTGAGGGTTGATATTCTGGCAGAAGGTGAAGGGCGGCATGTGCATGCGGTTAAGCGGTAGGCTTGGGGCAGGCAGGGGTGAGCTATTGCTCGCAAAGAAATTTTGGTTATTGTGAGGTTAGCGCGTGGAGTTTTGTTCGCGCATAACGTTGCTTCGCCAGGGCCAGGTCCGAAGGGTTGAGCTATTGCTCGCAAAGACCCGCCCGGACGTATTCGTTCGATACGGGCGGGCGCGAAGAGCAAAGAGATTTGAGGTGTATGAATAATAGAAAAAAACTCTGATGATCAGAAGTAGATGTCGCTGCAGACGAAAATGCAGAAAATTACGCTTGCGTAACCATTTGTGGTACCAAAGGCAAGATTTACCCTGCTAAGGTCGGCTGGGGTAACAATGGTGTGCTGAAAGATAAGCAGGCCGATAAAGGTGAGTGCTCCGGGAATATACAGCCATCCAAAATTTCCAATAAAAAAAACAGTGATGACCAGAACTGCGGCAATCAGGTGCAGGACTCTGGAAAGCAGCAGCGCGCTTTGTTTACCCATTAGTACCGGTAATGACCGCAGTTGATGCAAACGGTCGAACTCCTCATCCTGCAGGGCATAGATCACGTCAAAACCGCTGACCCAGAAGAACACTATCAGGCCAAACAAAACAGGAAGCAGATCAAATTCACTGGTTAAGGCAATATAAGCACCCACCGGCGCAAGTGCCAATCCGGCACCAAGAACCAGATGACATAGGGGGGTAAAACGTTTGGTATAACTATATCCAAGAATCACCAGCAAAGCTATTGGAGAGAGGTAAAAACACAGTCTGTTAATGAACCAGGTGCAGGTTACGAATGCCAGCACGCACACGATCACAAGTAACCGGGCTGCGGCGGGACTAATACTTCCTGCCGGAATTTCACGTGTAGCGGTGCGCGGATTTCGTGCATCAAACTTGCGGTCAACCAGCCGGTTAAATGCCATTGCAGCACTACGGGCAAAAACCATACAAGCCAGAACCAGAAGGAGAGTACCTAACTCAAACTTTGCCTTTCCCGACAAAATGGCCAGGCCAAAGCCTATGAGAGCAAAGGGAAGGGCAAAAACAGTGTGCGAAAATTTAACGAGAGAAAAATATCTGCGCATTTAGCAAAGATAAGGCTTCTCAGAAGATCCACTACTTCTCAGAACAGAAGATCCACGCCTCTTATGCTACAGTGAGTTTGGCTATCTCGTTCTTGGCAAACAGTTTAAACAGTGCATTCTGCAGGTCGAATACACTTCCTGTTTTCGCCAGAAAGTCCGCTGCTCCCATCGACAACAACATGTCTTTCTGTTCTTCAAGAAAGGTGCTGGAGTAAAGGATAATACGGGCGGAATTGGTAACCTCCAGCTTTTTAAGCTGTTGCAGGCATTCAATGCCATTCATTCGGGGCATATTCATGTCCAGGAAAATATAGTCAACGGTCTGTGGATGTTTTGTGAGGTAAACAATAGCCTCCTTTCCGCTTCTGACATTTACACATTTTACAGGACGATTGAGTTCTTCCAATGCATAATGAAAAATTTCGGCTTCTTCTGCATCATCATCAATCAAAAGGCAAATTATAGGCTTCATTAGTTAAGTTCTGTGTGGTTAAAAGTATAGGTAATTACCTGTGAGCTAACGAATAATTTTGGTTTGTTGATAAGCCACGTAACAGCATCTCTGCGTGACTGTCCGTAGCCGCTGTTCAATTACCATGCCTGTGGAATTTTCCCCACACTGTGACAAATTTTACCCAAAACGGGGCAGTTTTTGTTCCCGGAAGTTGTTGGTATGGCTGTTAATAATAGCCTGCCCCGGTTGATATCTGGTAAGATGAAGATCGTTGCGGATCGATCTTCAGAGATCGGCCGATTTCACCAATTGTGATTTTCTACCGACAAAATTGGATTTTTTGTCGACCATTTCAGGCCTTATCTCGTATTTTTGATGAACAGAGAACGGTTTTACATTATTTTAGTGGGTGATACAACCATATGTTCACAAAAAAGATACTGCTGGTAGAAGAGAATTACGACGACATTATAGCGTTGCAGGATGCTCTTTGTGACCTAAAAGGGCAACACAGCCTGCACGTAGTACACAATTTAAGGGACGCTCTGCAGGTATTGATGGGAGGTAGCTCAAAATACGGGATGGAATATTACTCCAAAACCGGCAAAGTACGTCCTGATATTGTACTTCTTAATATTCAGTATCTGCAGGATGGAGGCGATGATTTCTTGAATGTGATCAATAAATACTATTCGCTGAAGGGTATCAAAGTTTTTATTTTGGGAGAGTCAGATCAGAACCTTGATCCGGAACTCGCAAAAAAGTACAATATTGCCGGTTATCTGGTAAAACCACTTGACCTCGAAAACACACTTAATGAATCTGTGGCAAAATTCAGGAAGGAGCTGAGCAGAACTGGTCCCGCGGTTTTTGCACTGGCGTTTCCTGCTTTTTATAAAGAAATCTCAAATTTTTTGGCCGCCATCAAAACTAATACAGCTGTTGTACTTACTAAGTCTGCCATGGTGAAAACTGTGGCCTGTACAGTAGCTGCGGTGGCTGCCGGAAGCGCAATTGGTGAACTTCCTCACGGTGCGATCACAAAGCCCCGGCAAGACATCAGCAGAATGGTTGCAGAGCCCCGCGTCTCAACGGAGCCTGCAGTTGATGGTGAAGTACTTGATTCAATATCTTCCGCTGTTGTCTTTGAGTTTCCCGGCGAAAACATTGAGATGCCAGAGCGGCAGGGTATTATAAAAAGGGAAATTCCGGACAATGTTAATGAGGTGATTGTAACAAATGCTGATCCTGAAACTGAATGTGACATCGCTCAGATCGAACCAAAACAATTCAGGATTGTGGCGGTTGAAGAGGAGGAGTGATCCTTCATTCCCCGAAACAGATTTTCTGAAAACAGGATAAAAATTTATTTTTCCCGGCTTTCTGACTTTTGGCTGCAAACCTGCCGGGCATGCTGCGCAGCACATCTGAATTTTTACCTATATAAAAGGTTCTAAATTCACCAGGTCGAGCAATGATATTTGTACCGATGAGTCCGCGTCGGGGTATGCCAAACAGAAAGAAAAGGCGGCTTCTTTTTCTTCATAAACATTTCCTTCGTCGTTTAATATGCTTGCTATGGCTTTTCCTTTGTTCATTCCAAGGAATTTACCACAGATGGAAGAGGTGCCCAGGTTTTTTATGAGTTTACTTTTAGGGTTTAGTTCAACACACACTACCTGATCGTTTAACACTTCCAGCTGTTTGTCAGGATCGTAGTCCTTGGTTTTGGCTGCAAGGATCTCCTTAAAAAATGTGAGTTCTCTGGTATTTAATAATTTGGAATAAGCAATTTCTGAATTTTGAATATGGGCTTTCAGCGCCATAACGCCCATTATCTTTTGTTTGGCAAGAAACGTAAGTGCGTCGTACACCATGATCCAGAGGTCCATGTCGCGGATAAAATCCTTCCATTCATTGGGTTTAGTAAAACTATGCTGTCGTATTCTCATGTCTGGTAATGGTCTTTCACATAAAATTACTCACGGATGAAGGCCTTTTTACGCTTATTTCGTTGAACAGGGAGACTGCAAGGTTGTATTAAGAAAAATGTTGGATGGGAAGGGAGTTCCGTAAATAGCCTGCGGATCCCGGTCAAATAATTAAGAAATGGAAGCAATTGACTGGTTGACCAATAGAGCGGCTGAAGACTGTTAATCACCTGTTGATCTGAGTCAGATGGAGGTTTATCTTCGGTCGTGATACATTGGTCGAAAATCTATTTTATTGTTTGACAAGGCGACTGCAGGCATTTATCTTGCAGAAGTACTGTAGCTATGAAACTGAAAATAAGGATTGTATACGGTTTTATTTCTTACTGCATCGCTTTGGTCCTGTTGCTGAGTCCGTTCTCAATGGTTGAGACCCCGGCTATTGGCAGGATTTTGCCGTTTGTAGGTGGCGCATTTCTGATCTGCACCGGATTAATCACCAATTTTGAGGTTGGACTGCTTCGAATAATGCGTTTTAGTGATTGTGTAACCTGCACGTTTTTCGGCAGCTTGTTTGTGATGATATTTGGTGTGGTGTTTGAATTTGGCGGACTTTTCTGGCCGGTCCTGAGTCTGGCGTTTATCCAGGCAGCCGTTTCAGGAGTGGCGCTAAAAACACATCAGGTGAACCGTCAGCGTATTGTGTGATCAGCTTATCCTGATACCCATAACACAAACGTCATCTGTCTGAGGTTCCTGCAGTTTCCATTCGTCAAACCGCGCAGCCATAAAGTTTTTCTGTTGGAAAAACGGCATCTCGCAGGCTTCCGTTAACGCTTCCCTGAACCTTTTGTACGTGAATTTCTTATTGTTCTCACCACCAAACTGGTCGGCATAGCCATCAGAAAAAAGGTAAATGATATCGCCGGGCAACAGCCTGAATTCCCTGCAGGCAAATTTTACGGTTTCTTCGCTTACCATGCCAATTGGCTGTTTGGTTGCCGTTAGTATTATCTGATCCCAGGTATCCCCGGTTTTTCTGTAAATGTAAATGGGATTGTTGGCGCCGGAAAAGTACAGGATCCGCTTTTCGTGATCAATGCCAACAAGGGCAATATCCATGCCGTCTCTTAGCTGACTGCTTTCACTCTGATTCAGGTGCGAGCTTATTTTTTCGTTTAAGAAATTCAGGATGTGATCAGGTCTGTTCACCTGCGGGTCAATGATTGATTGACGTAAAAAGTCGTTGGCCATTATGCTCAGAAACGCGCCAGGCACTCCGTGTCCGGTGCAGTCAACCACGGCTGCCAGCGCCAGTGGTGTTTTATTATTGTCGTTCACCTTAAGTGAAGCCGCCCAGTAGATGTCACCGCTCACAATATCTTTGGGACGGAAGAATACAAAGTGCTCTTCTCCAAAAAGCTGTCGCAATTTTTCATCAGGTGGAAGAATTGAATCCTGGATCTTTTTTGCATAGTTAATACTATCGGTAATATCTTTGTTTTTTTGTTCTACAACTTGTTTTATAGCGACCACCGCGTCTTTTTCTCTTTGAAGTAAAAAAGTCTTTTGTTTTACTTTTAATTCAAGCAGCACTTGTCTTTGTCTGAATGATCTTGTTCGTATCCGAACTATCAGGTAAGTGATGATGATCACAAGTAAAAGCAGTGTAAGATAGAACCATGCTGTGCGCCATACCGGCTCCTTAATAATAAAAGTGATACTTGCGGGTGTAGGGTCATACTGGCCACTGTGGTCGTTCAGGGCGGCAACTTCAAAAGTATAATGTCCGTCAGAGAGTTGAGGAAACTCAACATACTCTTCATCAGTGGATCTCCAGCTGGTGTCGCCACTCAGCAGCCGGAAGCGATACGTGGTTGCAGCGGGATCGGCAAGGGCTATCGAAATAAACTCTACCCGCACGGGATAGTGACCAAAATCTTTTCTGATCGTGGTGCCTGGCGTAAACTCTTCCTGATCTATAAATAGTCTGGTGATCCGTGTTTCGGGCACTTTTCCGGCGCCCTGCAGGTGCGAGGCATCATAAAGTATAAGTCCTTCAGTAGTGCCAAACCATAAGTTTCCTTCCTTGTCGCGGGCAGCTGAATTTCTGGTGTTGTCGGTATAAAGCAGACCTTTTTTTCTCGTGAAATTCCGAAAGGAAACTCTGTCGGCTTTTTTTTCGCTTAATCCACCCCGGTGTGTGATCCAAACGCTGCCGTTGCGGTTCACCACAATACCTGAACAGTAATCTGTTAATAGCCCCTCCTGAATATTGTATTGGGTGAAAGTGCTGTCGTCAAAAAAGAAGGCTCCGTCTCCTTCAGTACCAATCCAGATATTTCCTTTTTCGTCCTGAGTGTATGAGTTAATGTTGAATGTGCGTAAACCAGGTATTTGCCGGAAAGAATGAGCTTTTCTTTGGTAGATGTAATACGGAGGGGCACCATGCGAAGCAACCCACAGCCTTCCTTTGCTGTCGGGAAACACATACTTTACATTGTTGTGCAGGAGGCCCTCATCGGTTCGCAGATGTTCATGCTGACCGGTTTTGTGATTGAAAATATAAAGTCCTGAATTGCTGCATACATACATTTTATTTTCCGAATGGCAAACATAATTTACATTCTCGAGGGTGGGCATTTCTTTGCTGCTGAATCCTGAGAGATCACCGGTAGCCGGCGAAAATGTAAACAGGCCCTGGTCAAAAGTTCCTATCCACAGGGTTTCTTCATACAGCGAAATGCTGCTTACATGCAGGTGGCTTAGTTGCGGGAAAGTTCTGAAAATATTCTGTGTCTTGTTGAAATGTGAAATGCCTGACCTGGACGCCAGCCATATGCTGGTGTCGTTCACCGGATAAACAGCGGTGATAGCGGTGTTTCCAACTGGTTCTGGTGCCTGGTAAAAAACAAAGCGCAGCTGTGGTTTTTGAATTAATCCCTGGCCAAAGGAGCCAAACCACAAGTTGTCTTCCCTGTCGCGGAAAATGTGACGGATGTGCTCAGCCGCAAAGCCATTGTTCTTGCCCAGAAATGTTGAATAAATAAAATTGTTGGTGTCGTCGAATTCCAATTTTAACACGCCTGATTCAGCGGTCCCCACCCACAAGCTTCCCTGCTGGTCAATTCCAAAACACTGTGCATCCTGAATGCCCAGTGCAGAAAAAGTGGCGGGGCCCTTTAGAATTCTTACCCCGCTTTCTGTAAATTTTATCTGGCTGAGTCCCCTGGAAGACAGTATCCAGCATTGACCGTTCTCTTCGTTTGTTATTTGTGTAATCAGGTCACTGCTGAATTGTTTTACCTTGTTAACGGCAAAGTTTTCACCGCTGGTTTTCACCACAAAAAGCCCCTGAGTGCTGCCGGCAAGCAGATTACCGTTAGCGCAAAAGGCAATTGTGCTTATATCGCCTGGTTCAGCAAATACCTGAATCAATCCTGAATGCCCTTTTGTCTTCCACAGGCCCGCATTACTGGTGCCGATCCACACCTCACCATCGTTTCCTTCCGTTAAGGCCGTAATCTTCGTATTTATCAGCAGTGAGTCCCTTAACTGCTCTGTAAGGCCTTTTTTAATACGGATAATGCCGTTTTGCTGCAATCCCAGCCATAAAGTGTTTCCTGAATCGTATAAGATAGAGGTAACGAATTGGTCGTTACGTTCACCATTATAAACCGAATAGAAGCGGTGCCCGTCAAAACCGGTTACACCTTCGCCGGTTGCGATCAATAGAGCACCGTCAGCATCCTGCCCAAGACCATATATATATTCATGATCTAATCCGTTTTCGCTGTTGTAGTGGCGGAAGTTGTAAGATTGGGCGGAGGCTGATCCTGCAATTAGTATCAGGATTGTTAATACAACTATACGGAAGTGTTTCATGAACTTACTCTTCTTCCATCTTCACACCTATCCTGAATGAGTATTTTGGTATTCCGCCAATCGGGGAGGTGTAGAATGCCATTGTTTCATTGAACTGATTGGTGATATACACTGCAATGTTGTTGTTTTTTATGGCTTTTGTTTTGATGAACTGGATGTCAAGGGAGGTGTTGACCTCTGGCTTCGACACCCTGTGCCTGCTTTCAATCCATTTGTTGTCTTCGGTAAGCGCAACAATATCTCCCTTCCTGGCCACTGAAATAATTCTAATGTGGCCTTGATCATCATAGTCGAAGATTTTTACTTTAATGGCCTGAACATTCTCCGCAACAAAGGGGTAGAGGTGCGACACAGAGCCGGCCTTGTCTTCCAGCCTGAAGGTGTACTCATAAGCAAAGCCGTTGGCGCCTTCAATCACAATGTTTTCGCGGGGACTTTCAGAAAGAAAGAGTCGGTACAGGTTACCGTCATCGCCCTCCATGCCCTCAATTACAACCTTCAGCACGCGACCTCCTATGCCTGGCTGCAGTTCGCCCTCAGCGGGATTGAAAGGTCCAAGGCTCACCCACTGGTTATCGGTCTGCGGGTCCTGTCCAAAAGTTCTGCTATACAGTTGTACGCCGCTTTTAAAATTACCTATAGGGTCAGGACCTCTGGCGTCAGGTTCAGAATGAGCGCCCTTGCCGCCAAATACGGTAAACCTGGTTTTGCTGTTGAACTGGTGGTGATGCTCGTCGTGAAGCCCTCCCACATCGGGATCAAATACCCTTATGTAGACAGGTTTTTTATAATTCTCGGGAATTACAAAAAAGAAGGTCTGTACAAAGTCATCGTCTCCCCAATCCGGGTCTGAATCCTTGCTGAAGGTGCAGATAAATGGAATTTTTTCCTCCAATGATGGTACCGGCTGCCCCTGCAGCTGATAAATCCCTAAAAACAGAATGCCGATCAGAAAATTTATGTGGCTCATCAGTTCAGCTGGTCAATGCTGATCTCCCGGGTATGCACAAACTTTGCTTCCCGCCCGGTGTGATCATTTTTTGCCAATACCCACAATTGTACTACATATTTTCCTGCATTCCTATATTTATGGGCCACAAAATCGCCTTTATTGAAAAATCCATCCCCGAACGACCAGTACTTTTCTAAAATAGTGAAGTCTTTAAGGCTTGATCCGCTGCCGTTAAAGATGATCAGGTCCTGTACCTTTCCAGATTCAGGGGCATCGATCTTCAGCATTGGCGGCTCAGGGATCTCAATATCGTAGGACACCAGGTTGGTTGTAACTTCACCTGATGATTTGTCAACTACAGTCAGCTGCACCTGGTACGTGCCCCACTTCCTGTAACAATGTTTTGTTGTAAGCCCGCGTGATGATTCACCATCTCCAAAACGCCATTCATAAGTGAGCTGAGCGGTGTCGTTGTTGTGCAGGGAAGTTTCTTCATAAAATGAATAACAGAATCTGTTTTTGACCGGTGGCGATTCACTCCTGGAAAAATCGGGAATGGAGCGTTCATAATAAAAAATGTTATCTTTTCCTGACCCGTTTCTTGCGCTGCTGAAATAGCCTGTAAGGGCCAGAGTATCTGTCCATATGCCAAAATCATCCGCCGGCGAATTGATCGGTGGATACAAAAGCAGTGGCAGCTCCGGGCTGTCTGAACGAACGTTGTAGATGTCCAGCCCCCCAAGCCCCCCTTCGCGGTCGCTGGCAAAATAAATGTGACCGTGCCGGCCGGCAAAAGGAAACAGTTCGTTGGCTGTGCTGTTTACAGATTGACCGGCATTTACTATGCCACTCCACCCATCAGGGGTGCGCTCTGCATAATAAATATCCATCTTGTTTTTCGCCAGCACATTTGAACTGAAGTATAACCGTCTTCCATCGGCGCTCAAACTGGGATGACAATAAGAAAAAGTGTCAGTGCAAAAAGACATAGGAGTGGGCGCTGACCATTTTTTATTTCTTATTGTGGCTGAAAAAATTTTCAGACGGCCGTCTTTTCTGTCATTCCCTGAGTAGAAGATCGTGTCTCCTGTTATACTAAAACAAAACGGACCTTCATAGTAGCGGGTGTTGACCCCGTCAAGCGCTTTAACAGCGCGTGATTTTACAGGCGATTGAAGATTGGCATAGTACAGGTCGGTGATCTCGCTCTCGTTCTGCAGGTCTGTATACTTAACTCCAACAGTGGATGGACGCCCCGAAACAAAAAATAGTTTTTTATTCTTTACCAG
>JAEZDS010000011.1 GCA_023433205.1 Bacteroidota bacterium | reverse complement strand
CAACATGGGTTTTGGTACTCTCAGCAACCCGCAGAAACACATTGGTATGGCGTTTAAAACCAAAGAGCAGGGCTTTTTGGAATCCGGACTGCATCTCGATAATTTGCTGAAGATAAATTATTTGAATGTAGCCTACCTGGGTATTGGTGCCGGCGTTTATTGCAGGTATGGTGCTTATTCAGGCGCTGACATTAAAAACAACCTGGGGATAAAAATGTCGGTGAGGTATAGCACCCGCTGATGCAGGCCTGGGCAACGATTTAATGAAGAAATCATACAGGAGTAAGGCCCTGTATGATTCCCTCTATACTGTTTTTACATTAATTGCCTTTTTGTTTGCTCTTGCCCTCGCCTTTGTGCTGACCCTGGTATTTTTTGCCATGGTGTTGTTTTTTTTCCTGGGCAAGTGTATGTTTTTGTTCTGCGGTAAGAAAAGTTTCAACTTTTGTATTAAAAGCCTGGCGGTTCTCTTTCATCTGACCGCGGAGGGTTTCGCGCTGTTGCGGTGTGGTAGAGCCCTGCATTTGTTCGCGCAGAGGTTGGTTTTTGTTGTGCAGTTCCAGCGCTGCAGCCTGCCACTGCGAGGCCTGATCTGGAGTGAGGCCCAGCTTCGCGGTCATTTTTTCGGTGTTGTGTTTGGCGCGCTCATCAGGGCTCATGTTTTTCATCTGCTCCTTCTTTACTGCGCGGGCCTTATCATTACCTTCTTTTTTTCCGGCGGTTTGCGCCGTTGCCAGTGTGGTTGTTGCAACCAGGGCCAGCATCATCAGTGTTTTTTTCATAGGTTTTTTGTTTGTTCTGATGGTTTGACGCTTAACGTGCTGCAAGGTTTAATTTGGCTCAATAATTACTTTGTGAGAGGTGGGAATAGCACCTGACACCAATAATGTGTACACGCCCGGTGTCAGATCGGAAAGATTGAGCCTGAATGCCCCAGGTATGGCATCCTTTTGAAGCGTCAGAAGACCCGTTGAGCTGTACAACTCAATGTGGCTGTTTGTATCTGTTTCCAGAAACAGCAAACCTTTTGTGGGATTCGGATAGATGCGGGTTCCTGTTTTTATTTTTGGATGCACTACCAGACCAACTTCACAATCATACACAAATTGAGTATATATTTCACTGTTAGTGCAACCATTTAATGCAGTGCCATGCACTGAATATTGCGTATTGGCGAGTGGGGAAATAACTAGTGAAGGCGACAACGCTCCTCCTGACCAGGTGAAAGAATCTGCTCCGGTGCAGGTAATCGTTGCTGTCATGCCGGAACATAAAAAGTTTGACGTAGAAGTGATCTGAATTTTTGGAAGTGGTAAAACGGTTATTTTGCATATAGCTGTATCTGTACATCCATAGCTGTTGGCGCCATATATGGTGAGTGATGTATCATTTAGCACTTGAACCAGTGGTAATCCTGAGGAAAATGTGTAAGAGCCGGCACCAGAAGGATTAAGGGTTAGCGTACTCTTGAAACAAACGGCCGTGTCAGCTATTTTAACTTCTGGTGTAGGATATACGGTTAGGGTAACCGGCACCTGGGGGCGCAATTTGCATTGTCCGAATTGCGCGTAAAATGTATAGGCCCCTGCTGCGAGGCTGCCAAGATACAGTTGACTTCCTGTACTGTATGTTGTACTGGCGTTGGAATCAGTATACCAGTCAATTAATGCCATTGAAGATACCTGGAGCGTTACATTTTGTCCTTCACAAGTTTCAAGCTGATTTGCGGGTGTGATATTTTCTGGCGACGCGTTTAACTGCGGTATAATAGCGAAGTAATATCCTGTGCCTGCCTTTTTTAGTGAGTCATTTATTTTCACTCCCTGCATGAACTCTCCTGCAAAAAACAGTGTTGAATCACCAACAGCTGCCACATGCCGCCCCTTCCAATAATTAAAGGAAGAGTCAACTCTGAGCCAGTTGGCGGAAAGGGAATCTGTTAACTGCCCTGCAATATGATATGATTGTTTTTGAGTGTATCCTTCTGCCCAGTGCTGGTCTCCAATAAAGTATATTTGTCCGCAGGAGTCCAGGTCTAAGTCACGGATTCTTCTTATTGGTCCTCTTTGTGATGGAAAACGATAGGTATTTAGAGAGTTCCCCTGGGTGTCGATCTTTTGGATTTCACTCCAAAAATAGTCTTCGTAGATATAATATACCAAGCTGGCTGGGCTTATTTTCAAAGTATGGGCGTTATTATAATATGTCTTGAGCGTAACTACATTGTACCATTCTAATGTTAACAGCTGATTGAATTTCAGCAAAACATTCTGGGTGTAGGAGGTGGTTTGTGATATTGTCACGGTGTCTATATACAAATTATGTGTATGCTGACATAAAACATACAGGTTGCCATTCTGATCTGAAGCACACTCGTATCCATACGACCCCACCGGACTATAAGCAAGTTTTAAATTCTGTAGAGACCCCAGGGAATCAAATCTTGCGACAAAAAGCGCTGTCTCCGTTGGTTTTGGGAAAATCTGGCTCTGGCAGTAAATAGTATCAGTGGCAAAACCTGTGATGGCGAAACCGGTACCATGAAGGCAGATAGCTCCACCACCGTCATTTCCTTTCGAGCCCAGACCTTGTAGCCATTTCAGTATTCCCGAGGATGAATATTTGGCTACAAACATGTCATTTAATCCCAATGCGTATATCTGATGACCATCCATTATCAATGAATCACTGAAGTCGCCAAAAACATAAAAGATGGAGTCGTTAGCAGTTACAGATTTGACCTTCGCCTGTGAGGGAAAGGTAATTTTAAATTGACTCCCGAAATTGATATCTAACTTTTCTACATATCTTCCGCTTGCAGTGTAGGTGTATAACGTCGAAGTGCCGAACTGACATATCCTTTGCATTTGGTGGCCGTTAACCAGCGAATCCCAGGCCCAGTTTTGCGATCTCGCGTTAAAAGAGCAAATAAGAAAAATAACTATCAAGCTGGCCGTTCTCATTTTAAAGATGTTCCCTATATAAGAAAAAGCCATGCCAGGGCCGCTCTCCTTATTCCGGATCAATGATTAATTATTAGCCTCTGTGGAGGCGTTTTGATCTCTGCATTGTAAAGCAGATAAACGCCGTTGTCGAGTAAAGACAGATCGAGACTGTTCTCACCTTCTTGTACATTAACACGTTTCACAAGTTGGTTCAGACTGTTATAAATCAAGATGGTTCGATTACAAGATGAAGTAATGATGAGGTTTCCGCTGCTGGGATTGGGATACACTTTGAATTCAGCCGCCGCAGCTAACTCCTCCAAACCAACTGTACAATCCATCACCAACTGCGTTACAGTGGCCGTATTGATACAACCATTCTGATGGGCACCGGTAACTGAAAATGTGGTATGCGTGGTAAGACTTGTCACAATTGAACTCGTAAAAGCGCCAGTTGACCAGGTGTAGGAGGTTGCACCATAAGAAGAGAGACTAAAAGGTTTTCCGGCGCAAACAAAAGGGCCGGGTTTGGTAATACTGATTTGAGGGCGTGGCAAAATGGTGAGGTTACAGATGGCGCTGTCTCTGCAGTTATTGTTTTCTCCAATTACAGTATACGAACTGCTCACCGAAGGCGTAACTACAGCAGATCCAGAACTGAAACTATAAGAGTTAGCACCGGCAGGAGAAATCGTAAAGCTGTTTCCTTCACAAAAAGTAGCCCCGGCAACTGTAACTGTTGGGTTCGGGTTGACCGTGACTGTAATGGGCAGGCGGCCTGTGGTAAAACTGCAGGTGCGCGCCTCGGCATAGTAAGTATGGCTGCCTACTGCCAGTGAAGGAAGCACAAGTACCGGGCCCTGAGCAACTGGAACAATCCCCAAAGAAGAAGTATACCAGGATATCGCACCTGCACTGGATGCTGCCAGAGTGGTATTGCCAGGAGAGCACAATGTCTGCATTGATATGGGGGTGCTGCTGGTAGGCAAACCAACCGTTGTCTTAATGTGGGCAAAAAAACTTCCCTGTAGTAAAGTATCGTTGTTGTTAAGAAAAACAGTGTCGGTTGCTATTAACTTATTTTTCAGGGTTAAACTATCACTAAAATTCCCAGTTACAAAACAATGGTTGGTAGCAAGGGAAACCAGCGCTACACCTGCGCGACCACTGAAAGAAGAGTCTTTTTGCATCCAGTTTAAATTACCGAGTGGCGAATACTGTCCAACGATCATGTGAAAGAATCCGGGCGAACCTGAATGTGACCAGAACCGAACATTTCCTGCAAAATAAAGGTTGTCACAAGAGTCCAGCACTAGATCATTAAATCTATTAAAATAGCCACTGTAATTGCCAACATCTTTGAATGTATTCGGCAGTTGCAGAATCTGAATTACAGTTCCAGCGCTACTTATTTTTATGATTTCGGAGTAGTCAGAGTAACCCCAGTTATGGCGTTCCACCGCATAGATTATGCCCTGTTTATCTACTTTTAGGTTATTTGCAAGCGTGAAGATGTTGGTGGTAAGGTAATTCCATTGCAGTGCAAGATTGATGTCAAATTTTAGTACCATAGTGCCCATATGGTCTCCGTTCGGACCAATTTGCCAAATGGAAGAAGTATCGATGTCTGTACTCCCAAGAAGGCCAGCAAGCACAATAATATTACCCGCAGGATCTGTTTCAACCTCAAAACCCTCTGAAATACCCGTGCCATAGTATTGATTGAATTGACCCACGGCAAACTTTACCTGATGCAGGAGCCCTGTATTATAATACTTGGCTACAAAAAAATCCTGATGTTTGAGTTTGTTTGCCGTAATATTTCCGAAGTGAATGGTGTCTCGTGCCGAACCTGTGATCACAAAATCGGTTCCATTCATGCAGATGTCTCCAACTGTTTCGTTGTGTTTACTCCCAGCTTTTTTTAGCCAGGTAACAGCGCCATTTTGGTTAAATCTGGCAATACAAATGTCATCTCCCCCATAACTAACAACACTATGAGTAGCTATTTGCAATGTGTCTCTAAATAATCCAACGAGATAGATCGATGAATCCGGAGAGCAGGTCACACTTTTGATCTTGAGATTTTGCGGGAAATTTAGCTGCCAGATAAGCGCACCGTTAGCTGTGAGTTTCTGGAGAATAGTATCGCTTTGTGAATAAAGAAAAATATTGTTGAGCTGATCTTTGCAGAGACGGGTATTCGCTCTTCTCTCCACCACGCTGTCCCAGATCCAGCTCTGCGATCTCGCGTTAAGAGAGCAAATCAGAAAAATAACTATCAGGCTGGCCGTTCTCATTTTAAAGATGTACCCTATATAAGAAAAAGCCATGCCAGCCCCTCAGGTCCTCAATAATTGTTACGTTTATGGTAGATTTATACATCAATAATGAGAACATTTTTACTTTTCGCTTCGCTGCTTTTTTCCATTATAGTTACAGGGCAGAAGGCAGAACAACAGATCAGATTTAACATGCAGGCGCAGGAACAGGCCTGGAACCGGGGCGACATTTCCTCGTTTATGAGCCATTACTGGAAACACGACAGTCTGAAGTTTATCGGCAGCAGAGGAATTACCTACGGCTGGCAACAAACCCTTGAGAATTATAAAAAGGCCTATCCCGGTAAAGAGGCCATGGGAACTTTAAATTTTACCCTGATTGAAGTCTCAGAGTTGGCAAAAGATGCCGTTTACGTGATAGGTAAGTGGCAGCTCACAAAAGAGAAACCAACTGGCGGCCATTTTACCCTGCTCTGGAGAATGATCGGCAGCGAATGGGTGATTGTGGCGGACCATACAAGCTGAAGGGAAAGTACGAAGTACGAAGTACGAGGTGCAAAGTACGAGGTACGAAGTGGGATTTCCCGTTCTGTGTTTTGCGCGGGGCGACGAGGCACAGCGCGCTTATATAGCTCTTTTATCATTCCTCACCCAACTATACAGAATTTAGTATGGTAGTGTTAAAGAACAATACTACTTACCATGCTAATTTTTACAAGACCCTTTGCCGTGAATATTTACGCGGCTTTATTGTCGTTTAACGGTTTTGTTTTTTCGCAAAACCTGCCGGTTGCTGATTTTTCTGTCAGCCCAAATCCTGTATGTTCGGGCTCAGTGATACAAATAAGCGATCTTTCAACGGGAAGCCCTACTGCATGGAGTTACACCGTTTCCGGCCCCACCACTACTTTTACAGTTCAGAATCCATCTTTACAGGTTAGTGGTTCCGGCATAAAATCTGTTACCCTGGTAGTAACAAATAACTCAGGCAACAGCGTGCCGGTTGTGAAAACCTTTACAGTACTCTCTCCACCGGCAACAGTGATCAATCCTTCTTTTGCCATCACCTGTCCTGGTGCAGCGCCCATCACACTAACGGTGAACAATCCCGGCAACGCAGCTTATACTTATTCCTGGTCAACAGGGGCAACTACAGGCAGTATTTCGGTTTCTCCGCCAACCACCACTGTGTATTCATGCCTTGTAACCAATACAGCCGGCTGCAGCGCCCTGCTTACAAAAACAGTCACCTCAGCTTTTCCGGTCGTTTCAATTGCCGCCAGTCCTTTAACCATCTGTCAGAACGGCGCCTCAACCTTAACCGCCGGCGGCACTGGTCCCTCTCCTGTTACTTACTCCTGGTCAACCGGTGTCACCACCAAAACAGTGGTGACCAATGTGCCGGGTGCTTATTCCGTTACTTTTACTGCAGGTAACGGTTGCGCAGGTACACAATCTGTTATGCTGCAGTCATCAAGTACACTTTCACTGCCCGTTCAGTCTTCTCCTTCAGTGATCTGTCTGGGCAGTCCTGCTCTTTTGTCGGTGTCGGGGGCCGCTACGTATTCCTGGTCCACAGGGGCTACTGCTTCTTTAACCGGCGTTAGTCCCAATGCAACTACGGTCTATACTGTATGGGGCTCAGCAGGCACCTGCACTGGCACGGCCGCGGTAACAGTAAGTGTAAACACCACACCTACACTGGTACCTGCCTCTTCTGCTGTTGAGGTATGTGAAGGCGATAGCACCATAGTTAGTGTTACAGGCGCCGCCAATTATACCTGGAGTACCGGCGCCCTGACAGCTTCAGCCGGCGTATTTCCTGGCACTAGCACCATCTATACGGTTACAGGCCAGAATGCTCCCTGCGCCGCGGTTACTGAAACGGTTTTGGTAATTGTTAATCCAAATCCCACAGTTCAGATCTCCAGTTCAAAAACTGTGGCCTGCATAAACGACAAGGTAACACTTACCGCCGGGGGTGCCTCTACTTATACATGGAATTCAGGGCCTGCCGGTAATACCTATACTTTTACTGCGGCGGCAACGGGAACCTATATGGTTACAGGCCTTGATGTGAATGGCTGTTACGCTTACGCGCAGTTTACACAGAGTGTGGTTCCCTGTACGGCATTGAAAGAACAGCTGCCTGATGCCCGGCTGAAGATCTTTCCGAATCCTGGCGCTGAGCCTGTGATCTCAGCGCAGGCAAAGTTATCATGTGTTATTTTAAGTGCTGAAGGAAGGGTCCTGTACACAATAGGTCTTGACAGAGGCGAATCCTTAGCTGTGCCTGGCCTGGCTCCCGGCCTTTATTTTTTAAAGGCCGAAGAGGGAAGTTTACAGTATGTCAGAAGATTTATTGTTACCAGGTGATTGCCGCATTTAGTTTTTTTGGTTCATAGTCTGGGAATACTGCCACAACAATGTTTCGATAAACATCAGCACCTGCCCCGATCATCATCAGCCGCCTCATTAATGATGAAGTACGACAAAAATTTCGGCTGCCATTAAAACCGTAAAATCGGCATAGGCCGTTCTTTGAGCAGAGGCAGCTTTGGTGCTGGCATGATACTTATTAGTGTGAAGCAAAGGGAGAATAGCCTGCTTCACTTCACTTTTTCACTCTTTTTTTTATGCTTGTAGTATGCAATATTCCTGCAGAGGCAATGCCTGAAACGTTTCTGGTGCAAAGAAGCCATCCGGGCAAAACCAGATACTAAGTAAAGATACCGCTCAGTAAGTTTTAGGATGTTTTTTTTCCGGCCTGTCTACATTTGTTACAATATTTATATGCTTTAAAAAATGAAAAATCTACGCAACATCGCACTCACTGCAATCTTATTAGCCGGCCTCAGGCTAACTGCGCAAATGGGAACTACCTCTTTCCCGCTCCACAATCAGACACCCTACCCCGTGCGTGTTCTTATAGAGATGACTCAGCGCAGCAGCGACATGTGCGGCAATGTTTGTTTTTACACTGTGCCCAATGCCATTGTGATCAATCCCGGCGCCACTTTTGTACTTAACAGCAACATGGGCAATTGTACAGGCAATCCTATTCTGGAGATATGTATTGTAGTAAGCACGGTGGATACCTGCACCCCTCTTACCAATACTCATACCAGCGCCGGGACCTGCTGTTTGGGAAATCAGTCAAACCTTACCTTTGGCACCAATGGCTGCGGCAATTTTCAGATAGTGCGCACAAGCAGTTCCTGGATAATCAATTAGAGAGAGGCATGGATAGATCACCGGCCTTAAAAAAGTAGCTGCTCTGCCACTAGAACACTGCAATTATCTCTGTTTTAAGTCAGCTGGTGCCTGTAATTTTTTTTGTGGGATCAGAGAAGAGCCGGTGCTGACCTGGCCTGATATTACAAAAACAATAATACCTGCCGTGAACAAATGCAGGGCCGTTGCTGCCTGTTATTGGTTTTGTAAGGTTGTTTGCGCAGTTCTTGTTAGCATTCTTGCCAAAATAACGGCACGTGCTCCAGCTCTTGTTGATAACTATTTTCGCCTTTCGTCAAAAAATTTTTGCTGCCGGTAAGGAAAAATCAGCTGTTCGTCTAAAAGTAGCCTCTGCCTCCCGCTCAAAGCCATTTACAAACGGGTAAATGTGATGTACTGCTGTACATTCGTTTTTCCAATTGCACCCGAAAAAGGAATTGATAACCGCCGCCGCTGCTTTGGCAGCAAGCTGTCTGAACGCGCAGGACATTGAAAAGGTTATTGCCGATACCAAAACCGCCCTGCGTGATCCTGTTACCGTTTCCGGTTCAATTGGCGCCAGCGCTGTTTTTTACCGCTCTTTTGGTATTCAGCCCCGCCGCGATCCCTTTTACTGGGTGCTGAACGCCAACCTGAATTTTACTTTGTTTAATAAAGTCTCAGTGCCATTTACCGCTGTGTTTACGCAGCAGGATAAAAATTTTAGCAACGGGCTTGATAGATTCAGTCAGCCTTTTAATCAGTACGGATTGAGTCCTCGTTACCGTTGGCTAACTGTACATGCAGGCTACCGCAGTCTGAACTTTTCTGAATACAGCCTCTCTGGGGTATTGTGGCTGGGAGGTGGCGTTGAGATCAGACCCGAAAGATCTCTTGTGAGTGGCTCAGCTTTTTACGGGCGGTTTTTAAAAGCCGTTCCTCAGGGCGGAATTGACGGCATAGTTGTGAGTGTGCCGAGCTACCAGCGCATGGGAGGAGGGGCCAAAGTAAGGGTAGGTACAGAAACCTCTTTTGGAGAGTGTTCCTTTCTGCGGGTGAAAGATATTATCGGCAGTATTCCGTACGACACTTCACTGAGTATTAGTCCACAGGAAAACCAGGTGGTGTCATTTGCGGGACGCCATCAGTTACTGCCCTGGATAAGTGCCTCAGGGGAGATCTCTTTAAGCATGTTCACGAAAAATCTTTTTGAAGATACATATACACCAGCACGTTTTTCTTATGTTAATCAGCTGTTTGACACAAGGCCTTCAACGCAGTTTAACAAAGCCATCAATACCGCACTCGACTTTTCACCAGGCAGATTGCAATATGGGATCAGGTACAAAAGAATAGATCCCGACTACCGATCGCTTGGAGCGATATTCCTTACCAACGATGTGGAGGAGATCTCTGTAAACAGTGGTGCAGCTGTGTTCAAAGGCAAACTCAGTACCCAGGTGGCCGCGGGAGTGCAAAGGAATAATCTTGATGGCAGGCAGCAGCTTTCTGCCCGGAGATTTATCGGTTCGTGCAATATCACTTATGCACCTGCAGAGTATCTGAGCTTTAGCGGCAATTATTCCAATTTCAGCTCAAATACGATTGCGGAAAGAAATGTTTTTAATGACAGTATCCGATTTGTGCAGCTTACACAGAATTTTGGAAGCAGTGCAGGTTTTGCTTTTGGTAAAAGGTTAAAACAGCATCTCACGCTTTCCGGCACTTATCAGGAATCAATGGGCACCCAACAGCTTAAGTCTGAGTTTTTAAATGGAACGCTTTCTTATCAGTTGATGGCAGGAGAGAGTGGCTGGTCGCTCAATCTTTCGGCATTATACAATCAGGTGAAGAATGAAGGGTTGGGATTAAGCAATGGATATGGCCCTCAGGTAAGTATTCAGAGGTCAATGTTGAATAACCGTTTGAGGATTTCAGCGAGTGGTGGTTTTCAGGAGAATTTTTTGAATGACATGTTTCTTAGCAGGAACATAGTTAGCTCGGCAGCTCTTTTTTTTAGCATCAGTCAGAACCAGAACCTACGATGTGACTTGTCCTGGCTTAGCAGAGAAGCTCAGCAAGTCGGTGTGCAAAGTTTTTCCGAGATAAGATTAAATATGGGATACACATACAATTTTAGTGCATCTGCAGGAAAATTTGGTAAAAGAAGATGAAAGGTTTGTGTCTTACAGGATATTTTTGTTTTTCAGCGCTGATGTTGTGCGCTCAGAACCATGTTGCTGTGAAAACGGGCTTCACCAATTCTGCGCCAGTGGTGCTGGTTAAATGGTATAAACCTAATCTTGTAACTGAAAGGGGTTGTACTGTATACCGCCAGGAAGAAGGTTCTGAAAGGTGGCAAAAGGTGACGGCAAACGCAGTACAATACAGGGGTTACAAGATTAGTGAAGAGGATAAAAATGCTGACAGGGATCTCTCAGCATATGTGCAGCTGGCCGCTCATCCAGCCAATCTGAAAGGTATTGGGTTAATTGCCATACTTGTAAAGTCGTTCAGCAGTGAACCTTTGTGCAGGTATCTTGGAAATATATTTTATGATCAGAATGTTGTTTCTGGCAAAAAGTACCGATACAAAGTCCAGTATCAGCATAAGGGCAGTCTGACCGAACTTAGTGCCAGTCGTTGGATAGTTGCCGGCAGTGAGCAGAAGGAAGCCGCCCCGGAACAATTTCAGGTTGAACAAAAGAAGAAAGTGGCCAGATTGAGCTGGCGGCCCGAACCGGACCGATACTACGCTACGCACGTCTACAGGAAGGTCGGCGACACCGGTGTTTTCCGGCGTCTGACAAAGGATCCGGTGATATTGTCTCAGCATCTTGATAGTAGTGGAAACAATAAATACCCTGCCGTACTCTACGAAGACCAGGGGCTACCCTCTAAAACAGAGATATATTACCACCTGGAGGGGCTTGATTTTTTTGCGGATGCTACAGAAAAAAGTGAGGTGGTGAAAATTTTTGTGCCTGATCTTGAGGCACCCGCGCCTGTTGATTCTCTGCGACTTAAATCTAACGGGAAAGAAATAAAGGTAACCTGGAGAAAGAGCAGGGCAGAGGAAGATCTGGGAGGGTTTAATATATACAGGACAACGAGAAATGATACCGATTTTTCGAAGGTTAATTATGTGCCGCTCGCTTCTCATGTGAGACAGTACACTGACACGGCGCCTGCTGTAGGTTCGTACATGTATAAGGTAGTAGCGGTTGACCACGATGGCAATGAAAGTGCTGCTGAAGCAAAGTTCGCAGAAGCCTATGACAACGAACCTCCTGCAAAACCTGAACAGCTGGTTGTTTCGGGCGATACAGGCCGCGTGATCATTTCATGGAAAGAAGGGAAGGAGAAGGACCTTCAGGGTTATCTGATCTATAGGACCATCAATGGTGATCAGTCAAATACCTATGTAAAGCTCACGCCGCAGCCGGTGACATGCTGCAGATATTACGATAGTTTACACGCCTCGGTAAAAAACAAGATCATGTATAAGCTTGTGGCTGTAGATGTGAATCTTAACCGAAGTGAGTATTCTGAACCTGCGGGCGCGAGAATGCCCGACGTAGTGCCGCCTTCGCGACCTTTTTTGCGGGCGCTGCAATTTGGTGCTGATAAGCAGATAATAGCTGAGTGGCTTTCCAATCCTGAGAACGATCTCGTACAATATGATCTTTTTAGTAAGGAGATCAATGATACAATGGGGTTCAGCAGGGTGAATATTAATCCCATTCCCCGCGACATAAGAAAGTATACCGACAGGACAGAAAGGTTGCCTGGCATTTACGTTTTCCACCTCACAGCTACTGATAGTACCGGAAATGTCTCTGCCGCATCAAACACTTTGATCATAAAATGTAAACCATCAAAGGAAACCACAGAGCCTCCGGTTCTTCATGTAAAATATCACAGGCGGCAGAAAGAGGTTCAGCTTAAGTGGGAACATAACCTCAGTGATGTTAGGGGTTATATCGTTTACCGTTGTGAGGGCACACAGTCAGCCTTTGAGCCGCTGGGAGGTTTTACATCAGGCAACAAACTGACCGATAAGGAGATTAAATCTCAAAACAAGTACAGGTACCAGGTCCGCGCCTATCATAGAAGCGGGGACGTGATCCGGTCAGAAGCAGTTAACGTTTTAATTAATTAGAAAGATGAGTAATTCAGTAATCAGATTGTTTTTTTGGGTTATCATAATGATAATTTGGGAACACACCTCTGCTCAGGTAGGCGTGAATGTTCTTACAACACACACTTCGGCAGCACTACAGGTGGCCTCTCCTCCCGGATCCTTCCGGGGGTTGCTAACTCCCTCAATGAGTCCCTACAACAGAGTAGCGCTCTCAAGCGGAACAAATGCGGCGGCGGATGGTTTAATTGTTTACGACACTTACCATCGTATGCACTATTATTATCATGGCGGAATCAATCGATGGGCTTCAATGAGCCCCTTTCTGCTTACCACGGCCAGTCATACTACTTTTGGCATTCCGTTTGGAACGATTACAACCCCATCATCAACTGCAGTATTTTCAGTAGGCATAAATAAGCAAAACCCCACAAAGGAACTTGACGTGGAGGGCAGCGCTGCCGTGTCGGGAGACCTCAATGTCACCGGAAACTTCAGCAAGACTGGTTATCCTGCCAATCCCTTTGTTCCTGCTGGCACAATTGTGATGTGGCATGGTAATACAATTCCCACAGGCTGGACAGAATGTAATGGCAGCAATGGCTCACCTGATCTGCGTGGCAAGTTTATTGTCGCCGCCGGACAAGCAATTGACACGCCGGCACCTGGAGACGTTAATCCTAATTATATTAATGGCAGTAAAGGCGGCGAGAACCAGCACGTACTTGTGGCGGCTGAAATACCGAAGCATTCACACAAGCTTAATGGGGATGGTGCCACCACTACAGCTTCCGGTGGAAATCACAGCCACGATGTGGCGCTTATTGCGGGTTCAACAGATGTTGTAGGTGGAGGAAACAGAAGTGTTTTGCCGACCAACGGAGCCGGCGGATACACTTCAGGCAACACACATGTTCACAATACGACCGATTTTGGCGGTCAGACTGGTGATGGCACTTCAGATGGACTGAACAACGGCGCGCATGAAAACCGTCCGCAATATTATGTGTTAAGGTTCATTATGAAATTATAACTGTGGATTGTTTTCGCAAATATCTTTTGTTCTTTTTGCCATTGATATCATTAGGCCAGAGAGGTCTTTATATCAATGGCAATGTCGCCTGCATGCGAGTAGATTCAGCAGCTTTTTTAAGTGTGGATGGAGATTTTGTGAATACAAAATGTGATCCAGTTTCTCAGGTGCGTTTTAATGGCATCTTATACTTGTCTGGTAATCTCGAAAATAATGATAGCCTGAAATTTGCCGGAAGTACCAACAGCAGTTCCAAAAATTCACGACTAATACTTCGGGCAAGTACTTCTTACACACAAGGCCTTAACAGTACTATATCCGGGTCTGTTTTTCCCAGACTGTGGGCAGTTGAACTTGACAAAGGAATAGGAAGCGTTACACTGCATAACAATTTAAAGTGTCAGGATACTCTTGATTTTAAAAGCGGAACTATTTTTTTGAATGGCAGAACTATTGAGCTTTTGGATCCAGTGGGTGCCCCTTCAGTGTTGAACCACCCCTGGCTGAAAAACGAGAGAAACAGTTCGAGACTCATGCCTGTGGATCTTCTGGACAGTGGAAAGGTTATTTATAGCACAGTGTACTCAACCACCGTGAACACCAATCCTGCCAACATAGGAATTGAGCTTACTGGACCGGCGGATTTTGGCTCTCCCATCAGTTTTTGCAGAGGATTTAAACCTCAACTCAATGTTGCAAAGGCGGGAGTTTCTCTGTTCTTTGATTTAGAATCGCCGGACTATGGACTGACAAGCAATACTGTCTCTATAAAGTATTATTCAAGTGACTGGCAACATTACAGTTCTGGTTATCTTAATCCATTAGCTATGAATGTTTTTGTTTCTGCCGGATCTGACGCAAACTGGTCTCCTTTAAACAATATTCCACTGAGTAGCCTGGTTAGTTCCACCATAAGTGAAGGACGTTTGGTGACAGACCTCTCAGGTCTGTCGCACCCACATATTGGCTTCGATGGGAAAAAGATACGCCTCACTATTGCAGATAACGAGTGTTTGAATCCACCTCAATCTGCTTTTTCAGCAGATACATTGCATCTGTGCGCAGGTAGCACATTTACGCTTGATGCAGGCAACAATTCTTCAATTGCGAATTCTTCACTCCGATGGCAGTGGAACACCATGCCAGCCAATTTCCAGCAGACGCTTACAGTTTCTCCGGATACTTCTTACCAGATGTTTAAGGTACTTCTCAAAGATGTACGAGGCTGTACAGCAGTTGACAGTATAGTAATTGCACCTGCAGCGCCCTATCCGCAAATAACGTTCCTCAACCATTTGAACGCTTGTTTGGGGGATTCTGTTCTCATCAAAGATACCGTAACGATCTCTCAGGGGACTTTTCAGAATACCTGGTTATTCAGCGATAACAGCACTCTGCAAACTCAGCAGCAACTCTTTAAACACAAATTCAGTTCAGCGGGGAATTACTGGGCACAGCTTACCGCCACTTCTGAGCATGGCTGCAGTTCCATCTCTGCTTCCAGCAATATTGTTGTTTATCCACAACCTCAGGCTTCTTTCAGTTTCACCCATGATTGCGTGACAGATGCAGTTAGCTTCAGTCATAATTCGGTGAGCAATTATACCGGAATGCCGGTAACAGGACAGATCTGGCAGCTCGGGATGGGTGTGGCAAATACCAGCACGCTTAACACGCCAGTGCAAACCTACAGCGCCCAGGGCATGTATCAATTGCAGCTCATCGCAGTCACAGGCTTTGGCTGCAGAGACACAAGCTATGATTCCATCCTTATCCACCCAAGAAACCTGCCTCAGTTCAACAGTCTTAATGTTTGTGAAGGAGACACACTGAATTTCCTGAATCAAAGTAGCTGTAATACCGGCTCATGTTCATACACGTGGTTGTTTGGTGATGGCAGCAGCTCCGGCGCTGTATCTCCGGCGAAACGATATGCCCTGTCAGGATCTTACAATGTATGGCTGCGTGTTGAAGCGCCTGTTGGTTGCAGGGATTCTGTTCTGAAAACTGTATTTGTGAATCACCTGCCTGCAGCTCATTTTGTCTCCACCTCCTCGGTGGCATGTGTAAATGAACCTGTTTATTTTACCAACACCAGTTCAGTGTCATCGGGCAGCATTTCCTCTTATCTGTGGAATTTCGGCAACTCTGTATCTTCCAATGGAGTTAATGGGATGATGGCATACAATCAGAATGGTTTGTACACTGTGTCTCTGACAGCAATCAGTGATTCGGGTTGTGTTCATCAGTATTCAGAGGTTTTGCTGATCCATCCGCAACCTTCTGCGCACTTTTCTGCCGGCCAGGTTTGCCTGGGACAACCCACGCAGTTCGTTAATAATTCGTCAGGGTCGCTTCTTTCCAGTCACTGGCACTATGGCAACAATATCGTTGCTGCATCAAATTTGTTAACACACAATTATGTTTATCCACAACACGGAACATACGCCGCTTCACTGATCGTTACAGATCAGAATGGGTGCGCCGACACCAGCACGCAGACAGTTTCAGTCTTATCTTCACCTGTTGTTAACCTGGGAGGCAGCATCAGCACCTGCGGCACAAGTTACGTGCTGGATGCGTTTAATCCCGGCTCATCTTATCAGTGGAGTCCGGGTGCGCAGCAAACACAAACTGTCCAGGCAAGCCACAGCGGAACGTTTGCGGTTGTTGTAACGTTTTCAAATGGTTGTTCTGCATCTGATGTAGTACAGCTTCTGTTAAACACACCGGTGAGCCCCATGCTTGGCAGCGACACTGCGGTTTGTGGTCAGTTTCAACTTGATGCAGGTTATCCTTCCTCTAACTATCTGTGGAGCACCACTGAGACCTCACAAAAAATTATGATCTCAGGCAGCGGTACTTTTGTGGTAACAGTTACTGATCAGAATCAGTGCAGTGGCTCCGATACTATTGTAGTTGTTGTGAAGCCCCCAGCGCATGTTGATCTGGGAAAAGATACAGTGATGTGTAAACCCAAAACAGGTTTACAGCTCGCAGCATCCGGGAACCTGGTAAACTATATATGGAACACTTCAGATACCCTGTCTGCGATAACACTTTCTCAGTCTGGTATATATTGGGTGAGCGGTGAAGCGCCGAACGGTTGTACTGGTATTGACACCATTATCGTAACCTTTAAAAAAACCCCGGAAGTTGATCTGGGCCCAGACAAACAGGCCTGCGGAAAAATATTGCTTGACGCCCGTAATGCAGGTTGCGACTATCTGTGGAGCGATGGTTCCCAGCATCAGCAGGCCGAATTTTTTCATTCAGGAATGGCTGCCGTTTCAGTGACCGATAAATTGTCGGGTTGTACAGCCGGCGATTCAGTTGACCTCCAAATTTATCCACTGGTAAAGGTGTTCCTGGGCAACGACACAAGTTTGTGTAGCAACGCAGGATTCAGTCTTGATGCGGGCAATCCCGGACACTCATACAGATGGTTGAGCGGCGACACAACACAAAGCTGCAGGGTTGACGCAGCGGGCCTTTATGGCGTAACAGTAACTGGTCCGGGGGGCTGCAGTTCCAGCGATTTTGTTGTGATATCTGTAGTGCAGGCACCGCAACTCGATATTGGTCCTTACGCCAGGTATATATGTTCGGGGCAGCCTGTAACGATCAGTTCTCCTCAATCTGTAAATAATGTATGGAGGTCTGAAAAAGGTTTTACCTCTTTGTTACAAACAGTGAATATAACGGAGGAAGGAAAATACTGGCTCGACATTAACCAGGGCGGATGTATAGCAAGCGATACCACTGTTGTTTATGTAAGTACAAATACTATTCAGGCAATGTTTCTTGCCTCAACGATGGATACAGTGAATAAACCGGTGCAGTTTGTGAATTTGTCGCAACCCGTGCCACTCAGTCAGTCGTGGACTTTTGGTGATGGCAGCACGAGTGCGGAATTCAGCCCCGTTCACACTTACGTGTTACCTGCTGATTTTAGTGTTACCCTTGAAGTGAGTAGCGGATACTGTACCGACAGGATCACCAAAGCCTTAAGTGTATTGTTCAGGGAGAGCAGGGCGAAGGCGCCTGGGCCTGTTGCTTCCCTGGAGCTGTTAAGCGCAAAGCTTTTCCCCAATCCCGGGCACACAGAAGTGAACATTCATGTTGAATTGAATGACGCTGCGGCTTTAACCCTGCAGGTAAGCGACATCAGCGGACGGGTCATTGATGCGAGAAAGTATCCTGCCGAAAGGATACATCACAACAGGCTAATGCTGAACGATCTTGCGCATGGAGTTTATCTGTTGAACATAAGGGCCGGTGGGCTCAAAGGGGAGATTGAAAAGACCATAAAATTCATTAAAACTGATTAATCATGTCGTTTAAAAATACCTGTTGTTCAATGGTGTTTTGTCTGGCTGCAGCGGTTCAATATTCACAACAATCACTGATCCTCAACCAGACAACCTACAACCTCTATTCAGCCGGCCCCTCTGCCGCAGGCTTTGACCAGCAAGGTTATGCAATGTGTCATTATAAAAGAACTTTTCTTGAGGTCAGCGGTGCCCCTGAGCTTCAGCACTTTGTAATAAATGGTGCATTGAGAAATGGTAACGTGGGCGTTGGGTTGAGCGCCCTGAATGAAAGTGCAGGATTTCTCGCCAATTCGGGAGTACAGATGTCTTTCAGGTATAGAGTGAAGCTAGGTTCAAAACAGGGATTAATGCTTGGTATTTCTGGAGGGTTTGTGCGGCAGCGCATTGATTTTTCGAGAGTGCAGGCTGAAGCACCTGAGGAGCTATCGCAGTTCACCTCTATTCAGAGCAGTACCTCTCCCGATGCATCTTTCGGATTTACGTATTATTTTAAATCGTTCCTGTTGATGGGGACAGCAAATCACCTGCTTGGAAGTGGTTATATTTATAAAGATGCCCTGCCGGGAAAAGATCTTCGGTTCAGCACCATTCCACAATATTGTATTCTCGCCAGAAAAGCCATCGGCCTGGGGAATGAACAGTGGGAACTACTGCCTACAGTGATCTTTCGCAGCTTCCAGGGATTGGATTTCCAGCCCGATGTTTCATTACACGTGGCATTCAAACAAAAGGTGATACTGGGGGCGGGATACAGAGCAGCTTCGGCATGGTACAGCACCATTGGCATTGGTATAAGTAGAGACATAAAAGTTTTTTACAGTTACGAGTATAATGGCGTGAGGCATGCAATGGCAGGTGGGGGACATGAGATAGGTCTGAGATTTGGTTTTGGAAGTGAAAAGAGTCCGGTAAACAATGAAAAGACGTCACAAAACCGCCGCGAAATCAGGGCTCTGGAAGAGCGGCTGGATTTGGGCGAACAGCGATTATCTATAGCCAGACAAAGTGTTGATAGTCTTCAGGCCAATGTAGCGGCGCTGAAAAAAGAACTCGAATCCCTGAAAGCAGCGCAGTTAAACAAAGAGGACATTTCAATGCTGGTTAAGCAGGCATCTGCCACATCTGGAACAGCGCAGGCATTTGTAGCGGCTCTTGAGGAGGCCGAAAGTGGTGGCATTACCAAGGATGAAGGATTCAGGAAAAGCTATCACATTGTATTGGGAGTTTACCAGCTGCCGGAATATGCACGTAAGTACCAGAGATTCCTTCTGCGGGAGCTGGATTTTAAAACTACTCTGCTCTCACCTCAGGGACAGCAGAACCGTTACATCTATGTTACGACAGAAAAAATATTCACTGACCTGACCTCTGCGCTGACCGAGCTGGCTGCTCTAAAAAAAGAAACAGCTGTCAGAACAATTACACGAGGCGAGCCGTGGGTCCTTCAAATATCTGAAAAATGAAAAAGCTATTGATCATTTTATTTATGACGCTGGTGTTTGAGGCCAACACTCAAACGAGCGCAGGGTCACTAAGTGGCAATGCAACTGTGTGTGCGTCTTCAAATAGTGGAACCTTAAGTCTGACTTCTTACAGTGGAACAATCAAAAGATGGGAAATGGCTTTCAGTCCCTCCGGGCCCTGGATTCCCCTGTATTTTAATGGAGCTGTTTACAGCTATCAGAATCTGTCTGCAGACACCTGGTTCAGGGCAGTTGTGCAATTGCCGGGTTATTCCGAAAACAACAGCAATGTTGTTGGCGTAAGCTGTACCTCTGTTTCTTCAGCGGGGTTATTATCTGCACCCGGCGAAGTTTGCAGTTCGGCACCGGTAACTTTAAGTGTTAGCGCGTTCACGGGATCTGTTATGTGCTGGGAGTATTCAAACAATGCCTGGATAAGTACGCACACCATAGCATCTTCAGCCACACCTGTAGTTACATATCCGATGCTCACCGGCGGCACGGAGTTCCGATGCCGTGTAAAGAATGGTGTTTGCCCCGAGGCAGTGTCAGCCAGTAAGTTTGTAAACGTTACTGCACCAACGGTATCTGGCTTTTTGTCGGGGGCTCAAACCGTGTGTGCGGTTGCCAATTCAGGTATAGTCTCTATAAACGGAGCTACTGGATCTGTAGTAAGCTGGGAAACTTCACAGGCGCCGGGCGGACCCTTTTATGTGGTGAGTGGCAGTGCCGGACTGTCCGCTCTATCCTTCAGTAATCTTACACAAACAAGCTGGTTCAGAGTGTCAGTTCAAAACGGTTCTTGTTTAGTTGAACAAACGGTGCCGGTGAAGGTGCAGGTTGACCAGGCAAGTGCTGGTGGATTGATCAGCGGCACTTCCTTTCTTTGCAGCGGCAACAATGCAGCACCTCTGCAGCTTCAGATGCACTACGGCAATGTGCTTAATTGGGAAAAATCTCATGACGGAACAAACTGGAGTAACATCAGCCAGAATGGAGTTGTACTGCTCCCCGGATCTCTTTCTGCAACTACTATTTACAGGGCTGTAAGTAAAAACGGTGTCTGCGCGCCGGCCGGTTCGGGTTCGTTTACCATAACTGTGTTGCAGCGACCGGTGAGTTCATTTAGTGTAAATGATGTTTGTGCAAAGTCACTCTGCACGTACAGCAATCTAAGCCAGAACGCTGTATCATATCTGTGGTCATTTGGTGACGGTTCAGGTTCTATGGTTATGTCTCCCCAGCATGTTTATAATAATGCGGGCTCTTACAGTGTAAAACTAACGGCAACAGACGCTGCCGGGTGTATTGACAGCACCAGACAAAATCTCTCCGCATTTTCTTTGCCTGTAGCAGGTTTTTTGTCGTCTGATACTGCTTGTTCCAATGAGAAGTTAAGCTTTATAAATACAAGCAATATTGCCAGCGGAAGTTTAACATCAGTTCAGTGGTCGTTTGGAGACGGAGTAAGTATGTCAGGAAACTCAGCTGTTCACAGTTATCAGCAGGCTGGAACCTATCTTGCCCGGGTTACGGTTTTAAGCGCAGCTGGTTGTAAAGACAGTGTGGTTAAACACATCACGGTACATCCACGGCCTCATGCGTTATTTACAAGCACCTATGTGTGTTCAGGGTCGGCTGTGAATATTAGCAACACCAGTACAATTAGCGCCGGCCCGCTGTTTTCGTGGTGGCAGAGCAGTTCCGGAGCAAACAGCACTAAGAGTAATCCATCTTTTACTTATGCCACTGCCGGAGTGTACAGCCTGACGCTGATTGTTTCATCTTCCAATAATTGCAGCGACACCTGCCAGGGCGCTGTGGTGGTGCACGAAACACCGTTGCTGACGCTTGCAGCAGAAGACGTATGTCAGAATGCTGTGTGCGCTTACTCAGTTAGCGCCGTGCCAGCGGCTTTACCGCTAACATGGCATATCAGTTTTGGTGATGGCCAGAGCAGCACTTTCGCCCAGTCCGCGCATACCTTTAAAAACCCGGGTTCCTACCAGTTTAAAGCCACGGCAGTCAGTGATTCCGGCTGTGCAGCTGTAACAGAAAAGCACATTCAGGTTTACCCCACACCCAGGGCTTTATTTACTGCTGCAGATGTGTGTGAAAGAGACAGCGTTCGTTTTATAAATCTCAGTTCCCTAAGCACCGGGTCGCTTTTTTTTAACTGGAATGGACCCGGCTTTAACTCTTTGCAGAGTGAACCTGTACATGTGTTTGCTGGAGCCGGTGTCGCGGAAGTGCAGCTCGTAGCCATAAGCAACCACGCATGTGCAGATACTGTGGTGAGACAGATCCGGCTGCATGCAAAGCCGGTTGCCGGGTTTGTCGTTAACAATCTCTGCGAGGGCTTTGCTGCAAGTTTCACCAACACATCCGTAAACAGTGAAGGCACGGTAAAAAGAACACACTGGGACTTTGGCGATAACAGCAGCAGTTTAGCTGAGAGCCCTGTGAGGCAGTATCTTAATTCCGGAAAGTATGATGTAATGCTGTTTGTTGAAAACACCTTCGGATGTACGGATACCGTAGTGCAAAGCCTGATTGTTGCTGAGGCGCCGCTGGCAGATTTTGGAGCAATGAATGTATGTGAGAACGAAGAGGCAAGGTTCCACAACCGCTCAAAAGTGCAATCTGGTACCTACCGGAGTAGCTGGGATTTTGGTGATGGTACAACAAGCAGTGAAAATTTCCCGCATCACTACTACGATGGTTCAGGAGAATTCAGGGTTAACTTGTATGTCGAGAGCAGTGAAGGCTGCACTGATTCTGTCAGTAAAATTCTTAAGGTGTATAAAAAGCCTGACCTTCATTTTATAAAAGACACAATTATTGAAAAGGGAAGTGAGATCAGGATCCGTTTGAGCGGTGCCTCAGAGTTTTACTGGTTTCCTGCTAACAGCATAGATAATCCAAACTCCGGGAATGTAGTTTTGAATCCGGCCGAAACCACTGAATATATAATAACCGGGATTGACGAGTTCGGCTGCATAAACAAAGACACCATGCTGGTAACCGTGAATGAGGGTTTTGCGGTTTATCCATATAATATACTTACCCCCGATGGCAACCAGCTGAATGACACCTGGATCATTAAAAATATCGGTGCTTATCCAAACAACCGGGTGAGTATTTTTAACAGCTGGAACCAGGAAGTGTTTTTTGCTGAACAATACCAGAACCAATGGGATGGGAGAAACATGGCAGGAGAGCTGCTGCCCGATGGCACTTACTATTATGTGCTTTTAATTGATGGAATGCCCGCACCGGTAAAAGGTTTTGTGACCTTGTTGAGAAATCAGGCGGGCAGGTGAGGGCTTGTTTAGTCTGGATTTGTGTATTACAAGGGCTTGCCAGGCAAGTATATTAATTGCGTTTAATTAATTACATTCGTTTGTAAATGGTTGTTTATGCGGGTATTTTGTAGTTACCGCTAATGCGGACAAACACCAGAGCATCCAAACTCTTTAACATTTTTCATGTTTCTTTCTCTTTGATAATGTTAACTTTATAGTTAACTTTGGACGGTGAAGACAGAGAGACAGCTCATTTTCCATCGACACTATTTCACCGAATTTTTTGTCGCACAGACGTCGAAGGTTCAAGAGAAGATCGAGTACGTCTTTAAGATATTGCGGACAGTGGACCGGGTTCCAAAGAAATTTCTTGACCACATGACCGGCACAGACGGACTATACGAAATTCGAGTTGAAGTTAAGAGCGACATCTTTAGAATTTTCTGTTGTTTTGATAAAGGTAATTTGGTGATCTTGTTTAACGGCTTTCAAAAGAAATCGCAGAAGACACCTAAACAGGAAATTGAATTGGCGGAGAAACTGAAAAAGGAGTATTTCGAACACAAAAAGAAAAGATCATGAAAAAGAAAACGATGAAAGACGCCCGAAACTTTGATGAATTACTTGACATCAAGTACGGAAAAATAGGCACTTCTAAACGTGACAAATTTGAGGAGAAAGCGCAATATTTTGTAATCAGTGAAATGCTGAAAGAGGCACGTAAAGAAGCGAATATGACACAAGACGAACTCGCGGAGAAAGTCGGGACCAAGAAAAGCTATATTTCCAGACTTGAGAATGGTAAATGTGACATCCAGCTTTCGACGCTGTATCGAATTTTCGAATTCGGCCTTGGCAGACCTATAAATTTACTTATCGGGTGACCGCACTACCGCATAACAGCGCGCATCCGATAGCTATCGGATGCCGCTAGCACAGAGGCAGCT
>JAEZDS010000261.1 GCA_023433205.1 Bacteroidota bacterium | reverse complement strand
AACGAAGGGTGCTTATTGCCTGCGCACTTGAAATTTTGCAGAAGTACAATCCTTTTTCAAGCATAGTGCCAACAAAAAAATCGCTTTGGTTACTTTCTCTGATAAAAGCACCTTGGTGGACGATCTTGCCTGTAACTTCATAAATCATTACCTGAACGGTTTCTCCCACAGGGAGGCCTGCTGAGTGTATGGTAAAATCTCCGGTATTTGGATTTGGAGATATTTTAAATTGTAAACGATGCTGTGATTTCATTTTCACCGCAATTACAGGATAGAGTTTGAACCTGCCGTTGAGATCAACTTGTTTTAACCGGTAATAATTAATGCCCTCAAATGGCTCGCTGTCTTCATAATAATATTTGTGTTGCCCGTTCAGTCCTTTGACTCCAACATTTATTCTAACTAATTCATAAAAATCATAGCCGTCTTCTGATCTTAATACCTCAAAATGTTTATGATCATGTTCAGTGGCGGTGGTCCAGTCAAGACAAACAGAATTAACATTGCAGGGCGTGGCCTGAAAGTCTAGAAGCTCTACAGGCAGCACCGAAGCGCAGCCTGTAAGAAATGGCGGCATGCAGCCCGGACCGTTATATGTTCCTGCGCCCGCGTTCCACCAGGTGCTTCCGCACTGCATAACAGCGTTTGAATTACCTGACACGCCATTTGCAGCAATAATCTGGGCTCCGCTAAAAATGTAAACACGGCCCAAACAGTCAAATTCAAGCTTACCAGGAGCTGTAAAACGCAGAACTCCTTTAATAACCAGTGTCATCTTAAGGGCACAGGGAACGTAATCCTGAGAAGTGATAGATACCGTATGGCCTGCCTGTATTACTATAGAATCGCCGCATGCAGGCACCGACCCGCATGACCAGGTTGAGGCGTTTGCCCATGCCCCGTTTCCTGTTGAGGTACACACCGCAGCCCTGTTGTGCAGTACAAACAGTGTTAATAAAGCTGTGAAAAAGTATTTGAAGTAAGTGCTCAAAAAGTGGACTACGAATGTACGAAAATAAGAGCCTTGTTCGATGATTCGCTGGCTGGCAAAGAGGAAGAGTGGTATCTGATCGACGAAAAGTCGGAAAAACCGCCGTACTTGCTGATTGTTAGCGTGGTAACGTATTGAGTTTCAGTAGATATAGCCTGGTTGAGGTGCCGCCGCCGCTATTTTTTTTTCATGTCTGTATAAATGTCCTCCGCCATGTGCAAATGGTGTTTCATTGAAGGAATATGACGGGCAGCCCATTCCCGCAGTTCAGGGTCCTTTCCCTCTTCAGCCTCGGAGCTGAATTTGTCGATAAGCTGTGTGTGATTTTTTATCACAACATCAATATACTCCTTATCAAATTCCGCACCCTGTTTTTCCTCAAGTTTTTTTATCCTGTTGAGGGTTTTTGAATCAATATCACCCGGCAGTTCTATGTTTTTTGTTTCAGCTATTGTTTCGAGTTCTCCGGTTGTTTTGGCGCGGTCAAGTAACACCTGTTCCGCAAGTTCTTTCACCTTTTCTGAGTCTGTTTTATCAATTGCCAGCTCGGCCAGTTTTAACTCTGTAAGAGTATTGATGGCCGCCTCCCTGGCGAAATCAATATCCCTGGCATTATCCTGTGCATTCATGGCAAAACAGGCCAGCATCGTGATCAGTAATAACGGGTTTTTCATAACACCTTTTTAAGGTGATGTTCCAAAAACTTGTGCCAGCGGCGATTGGTGAAAAAACTACAACAATTCAGCCTGATGATAGTTCACCAGCTCGGCCTCAAACAGAGACTTTATCTGAATTAGCAGCCGTTCCTTTACTTCCGCAAGCGCAATCTCCCTGTTAAGCTCCTTTTGCAGACTGGTAACCTGCTTGTCAGTTATTCCGCAGGGAACTATGTTGCCAAAATAGGAAAGGTCGGTGTTAACGTTAAAAGCCAGTCCGTGCATTGTTACCCACCTGCTGCAGCGAACACCCATTGCGCAGATCTTTCTTGCTTTAAATTTCTCTTCCGCGTCAAGCCACACACCGGTTTCTCCCTGGCTTCTGCCTGCCTGTATTCCGTAAGTTGCAAGTGTATTTATTACCGCTTCTTCCAGCAACCGCAGATACCTGTGAATATCAGTAAAAAAATTGTCGAGATCCAGGATTGGATAAACAACCAGCTGACCGGGACCGTGGTAGGTGATGTCGCCTCCACGGTTGATCTTGTAATAACTTGCCTGCTTGGCGCCAAGCTCTTCACTGCTTACCAGCAGGTTTTTTTCGTCACCGCTCTTTCCCAGCGTATAAACATGAGGATGTTCCACAAACAACAGCCAGTTCTTAGTGGCCACCTGCTCAGGTGGCTGCCTGTCGCGGTTGGTAATTTTATCAGAGATGGTTTTATTGAACAGCTCCTCCTGAAAATCCCAGCAGGTTTTGTAGTCCATTAACCCCAGGTCGCGGAATATGATCTTTTTGTTTTTCAAACTTCGCAAAGATCGGGAAAAATTGACTAGTACAGAGGCCCAGGTTAAACAGGACAAAAGCGAGAAATGTCATCTCCCTTTTGTCCTGATGGCCGCTGTAAGAATTTAACCTATTGCACCAATACCTTGAAAGCAACTTCTATGTCGGTTTCACCGGTAGTGATATCGCCATTTTTGCTGCCTGGCTGATGTTTTAACGTTATCTGCAATGGCTGTTTGGCTGAAGCGGCTGTTGTTTTGATTGTGGTTTCAAGCCCAATACTTTGCGGAGGGTTGCCATCATCAAGATCAGTATGAGCGATTTCAATACCGGAATCATTTAATAGAACGGTGTAGGGTTGTGACTTTACTACCTGATAAACGGCAGAGGTATAAAAAAACATGTGTTCATCACCCTCTTCTTTTACTTCATCAGAAATGTTCTCTGCAGGGCTGGTGCTTTCGTTCAAAAGAATGATCCGGCCCTGGTAGATAGCGTTAGCCTTTAGCACAATTACAGAATCAGATTGGTCAGAATTTGCCGGGTCGCTTCCGGGGCCATAAAAAGCGGGGTTGCCGCCAGGACCGTCGGGATCTGAGAAAGTGTAGGTCTTGCTATTATTAAGCGAATCGGTGATGATGAATTTTAAGGTAGTGATCAGTTCTTCCTCGTGGTGCGGTTGCTCTGGATCATCCACTTTTGGATTTTTTTTGTCTTTTTTGCAGGAAGAGAATATTGTTGCCGCCATCACACAGGCAAGCACAGCGAATCTTATGAATGTTTTCATTGTAAGTTGGTTTTGATAAATAATTGATCAAATTTCGGAAGCTGTTCAGCTCCGCAAATAAGTTCAGATGTGTTGTTCAGGAATTTACAGGGGCTGGAGGGCCCCGGTCGCAACAGCTGGCTGTACTGAAGGCGAAACCTTCCAGCGATAAAGCAGCAATCAGCTCTGCAGGTGTACAGCTGACCTGTGCCAGTGCAGCTTGTTCCGGTTTTTCATATAACGGACCTTCAGCTTCAAATATTTCGCAATGCCGGTGTTTGGTCTCGAACTTTGGTTCCCCCAGATGTTCGTGAGGATGACATTCGGTGTCGGTATGGTCGGCGAAAAGTTCATGCGCAAGGCCACCGGGAATAATTGCCCAGGAGAATACCAGCAGAAGAAATCTTGCGATATAAATGCGCATGGATTCAAAGTTATAAAATTCTGCAGATGAAAATTCACAAAAAAAGCGGGTAGAATCCCCGCCTTTAAATTTCAATATTATCGCCTCAGCAATCCGGTCTGTGGTTATTTCATCTTTGCCAGCTCGCCTTTCAGGTGATCTATCACTTTTACCTCTACAGGATCAATTCCTTTGATATCAGCCAGGTAACAGCTTACCCAGTCGCCGATATTGATGAGGTAGAAAAATTGTTCGAGTTTGCTTTTTCCTTTGGCGTGCAGATCAATTACATCGTGTGATAGTTTCTGGAAAAGTGGTTTACAAACCTCGTAGCGTTTTTTTGTTCGGTCAAAATCAAATGTGGTTTGAAGCGAGATCACAACCAGGTTCTCATTCTTTTCTGTCCAGCCTACCAGTTCATTGTGATTCATTTCTGGAAAACTATGGTGCCAGCAAAGCATCTTGCTGTTCTCGTTTATCTGTTGTCTGATCCGCACCGCAACGCCTTCACAGCTTCCCAATGAGTAGAGCACTGCAATTTTTTTATGAAGGGTGTTTGCAATTTTTTGCGCCTCGTCCTTTATCTGTTTATTCTCCGCATCGAGCAGCGTTATAGTCTGATCAAGATCATTAAACAAAGAAGATGGCGCGAAACCATAAACCTCAAGTACTTTCATTAGTTGCACAAAACTGTAGCCAAGGCATGCGCGTGGTGGTTTTCCGCCAGGAATTTCGATAAACGAAAAACTGTGCTGGCGTGCCATATCAAGAATTTTTCCGCCGCCGGTGATACAAACGATCTGGGCTTTTTTGAGCAGACCCTGCTGCATGGCGCTGAGTGTTTCTTCAGTGTTGCCAGAGTAGCTGCAAACTATGAGCAGGGTATTGTTGTTTACAAAGGCCGGCAAAAAATAGTCTTTGTTAACCAGTATTGGCACGGTACAACTGTCTGCCACCAGTTCAGCGATTATGGTGCCTCCAATACCTGAGCCGCCAAGACCTGTGATAACTATGTTTTGAATATTTCCGGTTTTGGAAATCACCGCTTTTGAGGCGATCTCGCGAGCTTCTATTAGTTGTTGTGTAAAATCCTGTACAAGTTCTTTCATAATTTACTATAAGTTTATTGTTTAGAGTTCTCCTTTATCAATCATTAGTTTGGCTTTCAAAATTGCTGCCACACTTAATGAATCGGTGATAGCCCCGTTCATTACCATCTCAAAAACCTCACTGAACGGTAGCTTTTTGATCTGCAGGTCTTCAGAATCTTCTGGTTCGGCTTCAGCCTGCTGCAGGTTTTTTGCCACATAAATAATGGCCAGTTCATCTGAGACCGAATTGCTGGTGTGCATTCTGCAGATTTCTTTATATTCTTGAGCAATAAGTCCGGTTTCTTCTTTAAGTTCTCTTTTTGCGGCTTCCAGCGGTTCTTCCCCTTTGGGTCCGCCGCCTTCAGGTATTTCCCAGCTATAAGCTCCAAGAGGATAACGCCACTGACCAACGAGCCAGGTATTATAAGCTTCATCCAGCGCCAAAACACCTATGGCCAGATTTTTAAAACTGACTACTCCGTAAATGGAAGTCTTACCTGCCGGATTAATCACATCGTATTCTGTAACCCTTATCCAGGGTGTTTCGTATTTAACCGCTTGTGCAAGGGTCTTCCAGGTGTTTAATCCGTCTTTAGTTTCCATAAAAGTAGTGAGGTTTGCTGGTAGCAATTGTAGTTACCAACAATACAACTGTTTAAATTTGTGACTTATATCTCGTAATTCGTCTGGCAAATGCGGGTATTTTCGTCAAAGTAAGTTAAAATCAATGGCTATACGCTTCAGGCGAGTTGTTTTCGTATTGTTAGTAGGCGTGGCTTACATTGGATTAAAGTCCCAGTGCGCAATGACCCTCACCCTCGTGGCACCTTCTTGCACAAGTGCCGGAGGATACGTATTGACCATACCAAATACACCTGCCTCTACAGGAGGTGGAACACCTTTTCCTACACCATACAATCTTATCTGGGGCAACGCGAGTGG
>JAEZDS010000258.1 GCA_023433205.1 Bacteroidota bacterium | reverse complement strand
CTGCGCATTCTGCCGTTAACAGGGGCTGTAGTTTCAGAAGCAGTTGTTACTTCGCTGCTTTCAGCACAGGCAGGTCTGATATCAGATTTGCTGCAGCAGGACTGCGCCCTCGCGATTTCCTCGCGGCGGCGCTGTGGCCTAATTTAAATGGTGTGAAAAAAATTTGAAGGGTGTATTCGTCGTTGACCTTTGAAAATAAAGGCTGCTATTAATCTTAAGCGTATCGTTGTCGACCTCGTTTACGCGAAGCGGGACATCGCCCCTTCGGGGCTCAGTAGGTTTGTTGTGGTTTACCCCAGGACTTCGTCCTGGGGTAGATGCTGCGCCCTTGCGAATTCTTCGCGGCAGACTTTGGCCTAATTAAAAAGAGAGTAAATTGGAATGGCGTATGATTCGATGAGCTCGATAAGCGGGAGCCCTGGCATCGACCATAGCCCCGAAGGGGCGTTGTATTTAACACAGGGCATGGCCCTGTGTTAAATACAATAACAAACCTAAGCCCCGAAGGGGCGCAGTCATCTTTGAGCGGCAATTCACGCAAGCTCCCTGATCAAAGCAGCCCTACGAAAGGATCTTAAAATCTAAAAATTAAAAAAATCGCAGTTGGCAGCTGAAAGCCCAGATCAAAGGGCGCCACGGAGGTACTAAACAAACCACCGTTGTTGCTTTCTGTGTATGCCAGTTGCAGATTAAAAAAGAATTCAGTGCCCAGTAAAATGTTTTTACTCAGCCGTAAATGCACTCCCGAGCGGAAAGACGGACCAAGAAAAACCCTTGTTGTACTTACCCTCACAAATCCCGGATTGATCACCTGATTGAGAACTGAGGTGACTTCATTGTAGGTAGCGCCTGCATTAAAGTCAATGCCCCAGAAAGGGATAAAACGTTCTTCCTGCAGATACTTTTTTTCGTAGCCAAATCTGAAAGCAAAATTCCGTTTTGTTATAGATATGCTTGATACGCCATCGTTATCCTGCACATTACTCACGTTTAAGCCGGTTCCAAATGCAAAACCCGCACCGGTCTTTAAATTGTTTTTGGCGTAACTAAAGGTGAAAGGATTGTTGTTGATTGTGGTGTTGCTGTTAAAACTCAGGAACTGCTGAATAAGCGGATTTGCCTGTATGCCAAGGTAGGTATAAGCAGGTTTTTTCTTTGGCAGTTTAATACTGTCGTTCTGGGAAGATAATCCTGTTACAAGGATGGTAAAGATTCCCGCTAATAAAATATTCCGCATACTTTAGTTGAATGGATCAGCATACATTGGTGAAGTAAGAAAATCTTCATCCTTCAGCGTCATCAGAAAAGCAATGAGCGCCTTTTTTTCAGCTGGTTTTATGTCCATTATTTTTGGTGATCCATCCATATTTTTTAATACAGGTGAAAGATTACGATGCGGCGCCACCTTGTGACTGTAGTGATCAATTACCTCACCAAGATTTTTATAACGCCCGTCGTGCATATAAGGCGCCGTAACAGCAATGTTCTTTAACGTAGGCACCTTAAACACTCCCATGTGCGCCTGCTTGCGTGTAACAGCTCCCTGGCCCTGATCGCCGGTGCCGTCAGGATCGAGACCTATATTAAACATGGTTGTAAAACCACCTCCACCGCCATCGTAACCTCCTCCGTGGGTGGGATCGTGACAGGTTGCGCAATTGTATTTGGTGTGAAAGAGCTGTCGGCCCTGTTCCTCCAGGGCAGTTAGCGTGCCGGTAGGCGCCAGAAATCCGCCACCAATAAAAAACGGACCGTCAAAACGTTGATCCATTGTTTTGTTGGGATTGTCGGTATTGAGGCAGGCAATAAAAGCTTCAAGCGCGGTTGAGATCTTTGGTCCGGTGATCTCAGGCGATCCATAGGCTTTTTCGAAGAGCGCCGGATAATAAGAAACTCGGGCCAGTTTTTTTTCAAGTGTGGCGAAGTCCGGCATGTTCATTTCGTTGTGGTTGGTAACCGGGTTCAGCATCATGTCGGTGATGGATGTCTGCCGGCCATCCCAGAAGAGCAGGGTTGGAGGCGCAGAGAAAAAGGGTAACTGACTTTGATCCCTGAAAAGCTGCCTGTTAAACCTGTTGCGGATGCCCTGAATAGATGGTGAATTGCGGTTGAGCGCCACACCGTTAAAACCTTTGTTGAACTGCACGTTATCAGCAAATGCAAATTGCTGTTTGTGACAGCTGCCGCACGATACTGCATTGTTCACCGAAAGATTCTGGTCGTAGAACAACACACGGCCAAGTGTAGCCTGATGATCATCTATACCATGTTTTTCTGAGTATGAATAAGTCACTGCCGGGAGCACAGGCTGCTTATCCCATGTCTCGGTTACCGGATTGCTTCCTCCTTTGTTGCAGGCGGTAAATACCAATACAACAGTAATGCTGCAGATAAGAGCGCTGGAAATAATAAGACGCTTTTTCATGGGAATTCGTTTTATAATGGTATAACGAATGTACAATTATTTTTATTGCATTTTGACGGGTACCTTCTTATTTTATGCGGGTTAAGGGCAAAGGCCGAGGTCATTTATTATTAAGTAATATTTGAACGACAGAGATGGTGGGGCCTGATTTTTTAGTTATTGAGTGAGGAACAGATTGTCTTCGCATTCACCGGGCATCTTCCTTAAGGCCTGGGCTGAAGGCGGCATAGAACTAAAATTTACGGGCAGGTATTGTAACTGGGTTTTAGCAATACCGGAGAATTTCCGTTCGATGTGGTTTTGTGAGCTAATGGCGGAGTTGGTTGTGATATTTCAGACAG
>JAEZDS010000257.1 GCA_023433205.1 Bacteroidota bacterium | reverse complement strand
GCTGCCTGGACAAACGCGATATTGCAGCCTAACTTGCTCTAATGTGGCGGCGGCGCGTCCGCTTCTTTAACTTCTCGGTGGACCCGATAGCTATCGGGTTCCGTACTTTTAACAACCGGCGGCTTCTCGGGCCGGCCTCACGGCAGTGCGCAAACCGTTATGCTGCATTGCTTCGGACAGACCTCCGGACTTTCTCCTCGGACTTTGAAAGATTTGGAATCTTCATCAAATTTACTTATCTTTGACGTTAGTAACGTAAAGAGTCAGCATGATCGGTTCATTTGGCGACAAGACCACGCAAAAAATTTGGGACGGCGAATGGGTTAAGGGTTTTGCGACAGGCATTCAAGAGACTGCCCGGAGAAAGTTGAGAATGCTTAACAACTCGATTGACATAAAAGATCTAATGATCCCACCTTCAAACCGACTAGAAAAGTTGAAGGGCAATCTCAAGGACTTTCATTCAATTCGGATTAATAATCAATGGCGTATCATATTCCGCTGGGACAACGGCAGCGCTTTTGACGTTCAATTAATTAACTACCATTAATCAGACATGAAAAGAATAAAAAATATTCACCCAGGAGAAGTTTTGTCAGAGGAGTTTTTAATTCCCCTTGACATCACAGCGTACAAACTCTCAAAAGAGATCTCTATTCCGCAGACTAGAATTTCTGAAATCATTAAAGGTAATCGACGCATCACGGCGGACACTGCCCTTAGACTTTCCAAATTTTTTGGTAACTCTCCCAAGTTCTGGCTCGGACTTCAGGACGATTTTGACATTGAAGACGAGTCCAGACAGAAGGACAAGGAGCTAAGGACTATCAAACGATTTGATCGCAACGCTGCATAACAGCACACTGCCAGCCAGGCCAAGAGGCAGCAGTCCGCAAGCACGCGCTGTTTAAATTAAGGTGCCGCTACGCGGCGGTTTGACTTCTTGGCGCGCGTGCGTCCGCTACTTTAACTTCTCGGTGGACCCGATAGCTATCGGGTTCCGTATATTTAACAGCCGCGGGTTCTTTGGACGGCACGGCGGCTGTTCGCAATCCGTTACGCGGCATGATCTTCTTACTTTTAAGGGTTCCTGCAATTACTTCTCCTATTTGGCTTATTCTTCTTGGACTATATACTGTACGTCCCTTTATCGACTAAGAGATGGAAAGATTTGCGCATTTACCAACTCCACTCAAAAGTCGGTTATTCGTTGTCATTGAAAATATCAACGGCGAGGTTATTTGAAAAACAAAGCAAACAAACAACAGGAAATTGTGCTATATTGGAAGTTTAAAATGCCTGAAATGAAATCCTTGAAAACTAAAATCTTAATAACTACGTTTTCCCTTTTCACATTCTGCGTGAGAGCTCAGATGGATTTCGATGTGATTTCCGAAAGGATCATCTACGAATCGGTTGTCCACGTGGATAGTGTCCCTGCATCCCAGTTATATGACAGAGCAAAAGAGTGGATGGTCCGCAATCTTAAATCGGCCGATAACAATAACAACTTAAGCGATAAAGAGTCAGGGTCATTAACCTCCACAGGCAACATTAAACTAGAAGACCGATCTAATTTTGGATGTAGATTCACTGACTTCAACTTGAATTTTAAGCTTTCTGTATTTGTGAAGGAAGGCCGATACAAATATATCATTGAGAATTTTTACCACAGTTACCTCAGACAATGCAGTGGCAGCACCTATGTGAAGGCCACTACAACACCCGAAAGCGGGCCGTTTGAGAAGCTGGATTTTACAAAAAACAAAAACGAAAAAATTTACAACGAGGCCAATGGCAAAGTTGTTTCGATGATTGCCGAACTTGAAAAGGCAATGAAAACGACAACAGTCAAAAAGAGAGACGATTGGTAATACGTTATAAACCGACGATAAAAGGAAAAGATTTTCGCTTTTACTTTTCAGTTGTTGTCCATGTTCCTCTTCTCGGGGCTACCAGTGATTTCTAAAAACGTCTCCAGAATCCACGCACTTGATAAATCTGAATTTAATCATCGCCTTCGACTACACATACTTGTAATTTCAGGAATATCGGCCAAAAAAATCAGAGAATATGGAGATAAATATTTTAATGAAGCAATTACAGTTTATGACTCAATAACAATAAAAACTTTAATAACATCGAAGCGATTATGTATAAGTCGATCGTATTGTGTATTTAAAAAAAATGACGAAGATTTTTTGGCGGAAAAATATATTAATATTGCTATAACAATTTTCGTTCACACTAAAAAAACCATGCTCATGAAACTTACCGTAAGAAACAATCATACAGCTTTTGCAGTATTAGCCCTTCTTCTTAACGCCTGCAGTGGCAGAAATGATGCTACCAAATCTGAAGCGATCGGCAACCAAACACCCGGCGAGCCTGTTGAAATGAGAAAGCAGGACGCCGGTTACCAGCCTGCCTTTGCAGAACAGTTCAGAGCGCCGGGTGTAAAAACAACTACCTCTTACAATTACCGAATTATCACAGACAAACTTAACAGACCGTGGGGAATTGTGGCACTGCCTGATGGCAACTTCCTGGTAACGGAAAAAGAAGGCACTATGCGTACCGTTACCGCAGAGGGCAAAGTGAGTGATAAAATAGCAGGCATTCCAGAAGTTGTTTCCGATGGGCAGGGCGGCTTACTTGGTCTGGTAACTGATCCCGATTTTGCTGCTAACCGAACAGTGTACTGGAGCTTTTCAGAAAAAAGAAATGATGGCAGCTTGACCGCAGTTGCAAAAGGCAGTTTGTCGGCAAATGGCAAAACGATGGATGCGGTGCAGGTTATATACCGTGCTACACCGGCATTCAGCGGGGGCAATCACTTTGGCAGCCGCCTCGTATTTGATAAGAACGGCCATTTGTATGTAACCACGGGCGACCGTTATGAAAAAGAGAGGCGTATGCTGGTACAAGAGCAAAACAACGGGCTTGGCAAGATTATGCGTTTAAGTAAAGACAAAAAAACTGCAGAAGTGTATAGCTTCGGACACAGGAACGTGCAGGGCATTGCCGTGCACCCTGAAACCGGCGATCTTTGGGCAGCAGAATTTGGCCCTCGCGGCGGAGATGAACTTAACCAGATTAAACAAGGCAAGAACTATGGCTGGCCGTTAATTACTTACGGTATAGAGTACGATGGCAGCAAAGTAGGGAATGCTGAAACACAAAAAGAAGGTATGGAGCAGCCAGTTTATTTCTGGGACCCAGTGCTTAGTCCCAGCGGTATGACTTTTTACAGTGGCAAAGAAATACCTGAATGGAAGAACAACCTTTTTATTGGCGGCCTCAACAGCCAGCATATCGCCCGCATCGTTTTAAAAAACAATCGCGTTGTGGGGGAAGAACGTTTACTTGCAGACCAGCAGCAGCGCTTCCGGGCAGTTACAGAAGGCACAGACGGAGCGCTTTACGCCATTACAGACTCAGGGAAACTTTACAGGATCGGGAAACAGGAAAATTCTATAAATAAGACTGACTGAGTATGCGATACTTTGCCCAACCTGGTGGAGCGAGGCCAACAAAAATCTACGTTTACCTATGGATACCATGTGAAATAAAAGGGCCTATGTATACCTTCCTGAAAACACCTTTTATCAGGTAAGGATAACAAGCACACACAGATGAAGACAAGCCACATCAGTAAAAAGGAAATTTTAAAAGGTGAGGAGGTAAATGGCATTGATATCAGAGAAGGAATTTTTGACTTGATCAAGTCCTAACATCCTGACTGTGGCAAGGAAAGTTTCATCACCCTGGCTCAACTAGGTCAATTTAGAAGACTATATCTGACCTCATTGATCGTTCAGGAAAAAGGAGAGTTGGCAGTGCTTGACAGAGATGTGATGGATGCCATAAAAAACAATGCAATACTTTCAGAAAACATTCAGGATGAAATTGAAGCCGAACTCACTTTCGGACAAAAACTTGCGGACAAGGTTGCCTCCTTTGGCGGCAGCTGGACATTTATCATTACGTTCTTTCTGTTCATTCTGGTATGGATGAGCATCAACATCTGGTTTTTGACGACAAAACCATTCGACCCTTATCCCTTTATTCTATTAAATCTCATCCTTTCATGTTTAGCGGCTATACAGGCACCCATCATCATGATGAGCCAGAACCGGCAGGATCAGAAAGACAGGCAACGAAGCGAACACGATTATAAAATAAATCTGAAAGCTGAACTTGAAATAAAATTGCTGGGTGAAAAAATTGATCACCTGCTAGTTCATCAAAACAAGAAGCTACTGGAAATACAAGAGGTTCAGATCGACTATTTAGAGGATCTAATGAAAGAATTAAGGAAAAAATGAGTTGTGGAAAGTTACAAGCGAATTATGTCGGGTCCCAGTTCCCTGACATTATTTCCGAAAAGTAATTTTACACAGATCAGTGCGACACGCTAGTGGTTTGTGAAGCATCAACCCCCTGTTTACGAAGAACTGAGGCTACCCTCCAGCCGTAAAAACCCAGATACAGGAAACAGGCCACGCCTACCACATAACTGTACCTTATGCCAAGGAGTTCAGGTGCTGCAAGCCAGCCCTGCAGCCAGCTTACGAGGCCGCCTCCCATTATCATCATCACAAGATAACTGGAGCCCTGGTTGGTGTACTTTCCCAATCCGGCAATAGCCACCGTAAAAATACATGGCCATAATGTTGAGCAAAAAAGTCCCACACCTATAAAAGCGTACAGACTGACAATCCCTTCGCTAAACATTCCAACGAGCAAAGACATGATACCGCAGGCTGAAAAAATAACAAGCTGTCTTGCTGGATCGCCTTTGCTTAACCTCTCTGCAAGAACAAGAATTAATATCACCCAACCGTATGGGTAGAAGGGCTCCAGTGGTACACCCGCAATTGCATTCACCAGCAGAAAGATCCCAAACGCCAGGTATGGCATTACTATACGCAGTATTTCTTTTATACCCCCACCGGAACTGAACACCGAAGCGGAACTTGTCCAGCGGCCTATCATTAAACTTGCCCAGAAGAGAGAAATAAAAGGGGCGGCCTGTGAAGTTGGGACCCCTGAATACAGGCGCATGTATTCGGGAAGGTTTGAAGCGGTGGCCACCTCTACTCCAACATACAGGAAGATGGCGATCATACCAAGGCTTAGCTGCGGAAAACGCACAACCGGCGACACTTTTTTTTCCACCGCCGTTCCCGGTGTGTTCGCTTCATCGAAAAGCTGATTCGGCAAAGAGGAAAATTTAAAGATCACTGCAACTACAAGGAAAGCGAGGGCTAGAACCATGTAGGGCACTTTAAGATCGTCAAGATCTTCAAGCGGTTTGTGATCACCTACGGATCCAAAAATAAAAAAGCTGATCACCAACGGACCTATAGTGGTGCCCACGTTGTTTATTCCTCCTGCCAGGCTAAGTCGTTGCGAACCTTTTTCAGGGGGACCAAGGGTAATAGCTAAAGGGTTGGCCGCCGTCTGCTGCAACGAAAAACCCAATCCTACGATAAACAAACCCGTGATCATAATCCCAAACGACACCATTTCAGCTGCGGGATAAAAGAGGAAAGCACCGATAGCTGAAACGCATAATCCCAACGCTATACCGTTACGGTAGCCGAGTTTGTTAAGGATATCGCCCTTGTATCGCCAGGAGAAAAAAACGTAAATGAGAGAACCCACAGTGTACGCCACATAAAAAGCCACTGAGATGAGCTGGCTCTGCCATTGTTCGAGGTTTAGTTTTTCTTTAAAGACCGGGATCAATATGTCGTTGCTGGCAGCCACAAAGCCCCAGAAGAAAAAAACGGAGATAAGGGTGACAAAAGCAGATCGGTTGGTTTTCATATTTGAATTTTGTCTAATGTAACATGCTTCACTTTTTAGTGGGACAGCTGCAGCCAAAAGTTATAAACCCTAACTTTTTTATTGCAAAGTGGTTTTATTGGAAACAAAGTAATCAGTGGCTTAATGTGTACCTTTACAAATTATGCAATTACTCAACCCTACAGGTTTTAAAGATTACGAATTACTCGATTGTGGCGACTTCGAAAAACTGGAACGTTTCGGCAAATACATCACTATTCGTCCAGAACCACAAGCCCTGTGGCCTAAAACCATGAATACAGCAGACTGGGAAAAAAAGGCGCATGTACGTTTTGTTCCCAAATCATCGAGCTCAGGAGAATGGAAAAAACTAAAAGAGATGCCCGATCAGTGGGAGATAGAGTACAGACTTGGCGGCAATAAGGACGGAAAGGGTTTACGTATTCAGCCGATCAAATTCAGGCTAGGTCTAACTTCTTTTAAACATGTGGGAATTTTCCCCGAGCAGGCAGTAAACTGGGATAAGATCTATTCTTTTTTTGAAGGCAGGGCAAAGAAAAAATTCCTGAACCTTTTTGCCTATACCGGGGGGGCTTCACTTGCAGCCAAAGCTGCGGGCTGTGAAACCACTCACGTTGACAGCATCAAACAGGTGGTAAGCTGGGCCAATGAGAACATGCAGAAAAGTAAACTCGACAATATCCGCTGGCTTATAGATGACGCGTTGAAGTTTGTAAAAAAAGAGCAGCGCAGGGGCAACAAGTATCAGGGGATCATACTTGATCCTCCCGCTTACGGTCACGGACCAACCGGTGAAAAGTGGAAACTGGAAGAACACATCTCTGAAATGATACAAAGCGTATTGCAGCTGCTTGATGCTGATGAACATTTGTTGATCCTGAACGCTTATTCACTTGGTTTTTCGGCAATGGTGCCTGAAAATCTTCTAAGACCATTTGCTGCCGACCATCACTCAAAACTCGAAGCCGGTGAACTTTTTATTCCCACCAAAGATGGCATCAGGTTGCCGCTTGGCGTTTGGGGAAGTTTGATGAAAAAATAGGCGGAACTTAAACGAAACAGTCGCGGCTGATTGCGACCAAGCCCACTTCCTCCGGTTCCGATTGTTCGTTATTAACGAGCCTTTTTCTAAGAACGTTAGCGGTTGCAAAAAATTCTTTGCGGGCTTTGTGTCTTGGCGCGAAATAAGCGAATCCACTACGAATACCCGACTTTAAGTAAGCCTGTTGAGCTCATCGTTATTTTTTTTCCACTCTTCAAAAAGTTTATCCTTCACTCTCTTAAGCGAGAACAATCGAAAAGCCTCATCGATGATCTTTCTCAACTCATCGGGTTCATAAGGTTTTAGCACGTAACGATAGATCTGCCCTTTTTGAAACGCATCGAGAATGGCCTCACTATCGGCATAAGCTGTAAGCATTATCCTCTCCTGTGAAGGATAGTCCCTTACCACTTCTTCCAATAACTCCGTACCAAGTGTTTCCGGCATTTTCTGATCAGTTACAAGAATGTGGATGTCATTTTCTGCCAGAATTTTTCTGGCCTCGGCTGCGGAAGAGGCAATAAATACTGTGTAATCTCTTCTGAAATTGGCTTTAAAGCCCTGCAGGTTCACAATTTCATCGTCAACATACAGAATTCTGACTTCCTGTTTCTTTTCCATACTTCCTACAGAAAGTCCATTATCATAAAACTCATAACGTTCGTTCGAAATTCGGATCTTAGACCCGGTTGAGAGTGCTGATTCAGAGACATAATTTCTTTTTTTGAGCTGTTGCTAAGATACTGTTTTTTTAAATCACCTATCTGCTGGCAGCAATTTTGCATGGGAATTGCTGTAAACCTGAAATTCAACTAAATACATGAAAAAACAAATTTTGCTTGGCATCAGCCTGTTAACGATGTGCCTTGCCACATCCTGTAAAAAAGAAGGCTGCACCGATAAATCAGCCACAAACTTCGACGCGGAAGCTAAAAAGGACAATAACACCTGTTCTTATGAAGGCAGCGTGGTATTCTGGTATGGGAAGGAAACTTCAGCACAGATGACCTTCAACGCTTCTTCAAGCCTGAGATATTATTTCGATAACGAACTCACAGGCTCATCCTCTGCTGATGTGTATTTTACCGGTGCACCCAACTGTGGACAGGATGGAAGTATCACTATAACCAGATCTCTTGGGTCAGTAAAGGGCAAAAGTTATGAATACAGAGTTGAAGATCAGCTTGGCCGCATAATCTGGGAAGGCATCGTTAATCTGGAGGCCGCTGAATGTCTGCAGAAAGAACTCGCGTTCTGATTTATCTTACTTAGTTTACGTCCGGTTCCGTAGAGCTAAGATTTAACGAAACCCGGAGCGATTTTCTCAGCCCTTACCACCGAGTCAATAATTCTTTACCTTTAAGCTAAAAGGAATAAGATGAAAAAACTATTACCTGCCATAGTTCTGGTTTGTTTGGGCAAAATAATCTTAAACGCGCAGCCAACACACACCTTTACAGGCAAACCTATATTTGACATTGAAGCGCGGCAGAACAATACTTCTTTAGGCGTAATAAAAATCGAATTGTTTCCCAATATCGCGCCATTACATGCCATGAGTTTTGATAGTTTGGTATCGGTACAATTTTATGATACCACAGCTTTCCACCGGGTTATTCCAAATTTTATGATCCAGGGCGGAGATCCCAATTCACGAAGCGGTCCCGCTTCAACCTGGGGACAGGGAAACCCATCGCAGCCAACAGTTCCGGCAGAGTTCAGCGTGGCTCAGCACCTCAGAGGCATTGTTTCAGGAGCCAGAAAATCCAACGACATCAACAGCTACACCTCGCAGTTTTTTATCTGCGTGGCAAACTCACCGAGCCTCGACAACAACTATACGGTGTTCGGCAGAGTACTTTCGGGAATGGATGTGGCGGATGTGATAGTAAACACGCCAAGAAATCTTACAAACGACAGGCCATTACAGAAAATTGAAATGTTTGTGAAGAGAAATGGAAGTAATGACTCTGTTCCCTCCTCTCCTCAGTTGCTTACCCCTCCTGATGCTGAAACGGATCTCGACAGCTGGTCAGTGGTACAGTTGAAGTGGGACCGTGTTTCAGACGCGCAGATCTACGAACTGCAGGTAGCAACCGACGCCACCTTTAGCAACAACCTGGTTGACCGTAAACTTACCGGCCTTAACCACAACCTTCTTAACCTAATGGACGCAACCACTTATTTCTGGCGGGTACGCTGCAACAACGGTGGCCATTTTAGTCCCTGGGTGCAGCGTTCGTTTACAACACTCGACCGCACAGTAGGTCTTAAGAATTATGAACCGGTTGAAATACGGGTATTTCCCAACCCCTCTGAGGGAAAATTTCTCTTTACCGGACTTCCTCCGGGCTGCCAGGTGAGCGTTTACGACCAGAAAGGCAGTGTGATCGTTAAAGAGCGGAGTTCTGAGCACGGTTATACCCTGGATCTGAAGGCCCAAAAGGCAGGCATTTATCTTTACAGTATTACAAATGGCAGCCGCGAAATAGCACAGGGGCGTTTAATGCTGCGCTGAAAAGGCCAAACAAATTAACGCCTGTTTCTACAAATTTTTCTCTTTCTGGCATCGCTTTTGTACATTTGATTTATACACCTACTGTTTTTTGCAAAAAACTAAAACCCTAATTGTATGAAAAATTTCGACTGGAGTGCTTTCTCAATGAAGATCCTGATCAAAACATCGATCAATGATGTATACAGGGCATGGACCTTATCAAGTGAGCTGGAAAAATGGTTTTTGGAAAAAGCCACTTTCTGGGGACTAGACCGCCAGGTGATGCCACCCAATGAGCAGGCTGGTGCAGGCTGCCGGTACCAGTGGAGTTATTATTTGCACGAAGAGGTAGAGAACGGCAAGTACCACGAAGCCAATGGCAAAGACCACATCCAATTTAGTTTTGCAGGTGACTGCGTGGTTGATGTAAAACTCTCGGAAAAATATGATTGGGTTTTAGTGGAGTTGACGCAAAAAAATATCCCCACCGATGAGATCTCCAAACAGGAGATCAGGTTAGGTTGTTACAAAGGCTGGGCATTTTACCTGGTAAACCTTAAATCGGTACTTGAAGGCGGCCTTGATCTGCGGAACAAGGACGAAAATTTTAAACCGATGGTAAATAACTGATTGCGCTTTTGCCCTAACCCTCAACGCAGGGCGCTTTGCTTAAAATCTCACTCCTCCATCCGGATCTTTTCGATCATAAGGTGTTTTTTGAATTTATGCACCATCTCTGCCATCTGTTTTTCGCGTTCCTCCAGTTCAGCCCAGTCAAGATCTGAAGCCTCTACAACAGGTTTCAATTTATCCAGATTCTGTTTCATTTGCTGAAGCACTCCCAGTGTTTGTCCTTTCTCGGTTTCATCGGTGTCCTGGCTGCTCACTTTCTGCTCCATATTGTCAATGAACTGTTCCACGTAGGGGATCATATCCCAGGGGTTATTGGGTGTATTCCACACAAAGGTGATATTACATTTTCGACATTTATACTTATTGCTTTTCCAGCCTTTGTCGTTGGTATCGGTCCCTACAATCTTCAGCTGGGCGGCACTGTTACATGAGGGGCACTGAGCGTTGTCCTTCACCATATTTGTAAGCTGCTCGCGTTCACGGGTTACTATTTCGCGGTTTTTTGCGTGCAGTTCCAGTTGCCCAACCAGTTTATCGCAGGTTTCCAGCATCTGCTGGTATTCGTCGCCAAGCTTGTTCTCAATGATCATTATCTCTCCCCGTTTCTTAAAAAAATTCACGAGTTTGATCAGCTCGCGTTCCTCGGGTTTCAGGTTTACATCCATTTTTCCAGTGCTTTCTTCCAAAGATATGGATTTTAATAGAGAGTGGCCGCCTGCGCGCATTGCAACATTTGTTTAATGCCATGCGAACAACTGTACTTTATATCAGGAATGTGTACCCGCGGCGGTTTTTTCTTTTACAATGCGGTCAACTCTAAACACAAGGTAAAGGCACCACAACATAAAACCCACCATCAGGTAACCGAGCATATCAAAATTTTTGAGCGGCGCTCCCGGCCCTTTTTGTGTTACAACAAAGCCGGCAAATACTGCAGCCAAACCTCCCGCCATTTGCTGTAGCGAAGAGTTGATGCTCATGTATGCACCACGATCGGCTTTACCGGGTACCGCCGAATTAAGCGCGGTAGCAGGGACCATCCTGCTCATTACACCCATAAACAGCACCATATTCACTGCAACTACCGTCCATAGCGGCACTGGTGTAAGATTAACGTAAACAACCACCATTACAATGGCGATCAATGAGCCGATTGTAAACAAACGGTACTTATCAATCTTGTCGCTCACCCTGCCTATTACAGGCATAATAATGATTGAAGAAATTCCGGTGAACAAAAACACCAGTGGCAGTTCCTCCTGTTCTATTTGCACATTGTTTACAAGAAAAGCGCTTGTGAAGGGCATCAGCAGAAAACCTCCTGTGGTAAGAATTGCAGTTGCAAGAAAGCCGGTGCGGTAATCTTTTTTTCTGATCGTAGTCCATAAATGCTGCAGGGCGTTGCGCTCAGTCTGCACCCTAAGATGTTCGGTTATGGGTTTGAGTTTTAAAATGATGAGGGCCGCCACCACCACTGCCAGGAACACCACCATAAAAAAAGTGGCATGCCAGCTCCATTTGGTAGCGAGATACAGGCCTATGGGAATACCCAGGATCTGACTGCCTGCAAAAGCCATCTGCACAAAGCCCATTACGCGGCCCCGCTGCTGAAGACTAAAAATATCGGTGACGATTGCCATTGATATAGAACTTATAACTCCACCAAACACCCCGGTAACCACTCTTGCCAGCAACAAAGATTCATAGCTGTTAGCCATTCCACAGAATACTGTGCCTGCAATAAAACCCACGTAAAAAAACATCAGCAGTTTTTTACGGTCGAACTTATCGGCAAAACCCGCGGCAAGAAAGCCGGCAATTCCGGCGCTGAAAGCGTATGCCGACACCACACTGCCAAACTCACTGGTACTCATCTGAAGCGACTTCATAAGAATATCACTGAGCGGCGAAAGTATCATAAAGTCAAGCACCACCGTAAATTGCAGAAGGGCAAGCATCACCACCACATATACCTGATATCTTGTAAATGGCTGAACCTGCTGAAAGCTCTGCTGCTCCTTTTTAAAATCTACCTCTCCGTCCATTCAAATTCAGCCTGGCAGTTCCTCGCAATTGAGTCCCTTCTTTTTAAGTTCATCAATACATTCATCGGGAGTTCCCTCGGTGCACACCACGCGAAGTACTTTATCTACGTCTTCCATGTCCACACTCCATTCAACGATACTGCCTTTTGTTTCGAACACGCCGCGCAGTGTCTCTATCTGCAGTTCGTTGCTGATATTTGTCTTGAAAATATATATTGTGCCTCCCGGATTCATGATGATGATGACTATATGTAACGTTAAAGGGCCTTCAGCTTTGGTTTTATCAATTACTTGTTTTCAAAATGCTGTGTTCAGCAGCACCCTTCGTTTTGGTCATACCTTATTTCCTGATCTTCATTTCCTTCAGCAGGTAACCGGCCCCAGCGTACTTGTCAACTATCCACAATGTAAAGCGTACATCAAGGGTAATGTTCCTGCAAAACTTTACATTATACATTATGTCGCTCATTGTTCCCTCCCAGTTACGGTCGAAATTGGTGCCTACCAGTTCTCCTTTGGCATTTAATACCGGACTGCCGCTATTTCCGCCGGTAGTATGATTACTTGCAATAAATGCGGTGCGCAGTTGTCCGTTTTTATCAGCATACTGCCCATAATCTTTTTTCGCATAAAGCTCAAGCAAACGTGGTGTAACCTCGTAGTCTTCGATGCCGGTCATGTTTTTTTCAACAATGCCGTCAAGCGTAGTGTAGTACACAAACTTAACAGCATCAGGGCCGTTGTATCCTTCGGCCTTACCGTAGGCCACCCTTAGCGTTCCGTTGGCATCGGGATAGAACTTTTTGTCTTTTACATTCTCTATCAGGCCCGCCATGTACTCCTTCTGTAATTCGTTTATCTGACGTTCAAAATATTGCACCTGCGGAATTACACCCGTTACATAATGGCTGTAGAAAGCAGCCGCAAGTCTGTACAGGGGGTCGTTCTCGGCCATGGACATATTTTTTTCAATGTCGCTGAACAGAACTGCTGCCTTTGTATTATCAACAAATGATGAATTCTTATACAGCACATCGGTGAGTGAATCGGTATTTCCCTTATAAACCGTGAGCAGTGAATCAAAATACTGCGGCATCTGCTCGCGGTCAATGTCTTTTACATACACGGCCAGCATGGCTTTACAAAGCTTACGGTCTGTTTCCTTATTAAAATTCCTGAAGGGAATAAGCGGAACCGTTTTTTTTATCTGCTCATCGGCTTTGTTTTCTTTGCCCGCCTTTTTCTTTTTTATCTCATCAAACACCTTTACAAAACCGCCCGCCATTCTGAAACCATCAACCCCCCATAAACATTCGGTAAAATAATCGTATTGTTTGCTCAGAGGGGCATAATCAGTGTACAGGCGGCCAAAATCATCCAGCAGCGCGCTGTACTTTTCTTTTTTATCCCTATCAGCAGCGAGATTCTCAATAAAATCCTTTTCGAACTGGCGTTTTTTATTTACAGCGTCCGATTTTATCAGTCCCATCATCTCACCCTGCCATTTTTTATGGTAGTTAGACACGCTGGCGAAGCGACTTGTGTACATCAGCCTTATGGTGTCGTTCTTTTTCATGTCGCGTTCCATTATTGCAAGCCGTTTTTCGCGAAGTGCGATCTTTACCGGATCCTGCTGTTCAACTATCAGTTTCACAGCGTGAGAGGTAAGGTACTCCTGAGTGCGTCCCGGAAAACCATAAACCATTGTAAAATCTCCTTCGTTAATGCCCCTGAGGGAGATAGGGAAAGAATAAAGAGGCTTGTAAGGCACATTGTCCTTGCTGTGATCGGCGGGTTTGTTGTCTTTGCCGGCATAGATCCTGAACATACTGAAATCCGCATTGTGCCGGGGCCACATCCAGTTGTCGGTGTCTCCCCCAAACTTTCCTATATTTTCAGGTGGTGTTCCTACCAGTCTTATGTCATTAAAAACTTCGGTCACAAACAAATAATATTCGTTTCCGTAGTAAAAAGGCCTTATAAAAGCATTGTAATGAGTGCCTTCTTTAGCCTCTTTCTCAAGTTTTAATACATTGGCCCTGATCACTGAGTCCTGCGCCTTTTCTGAATCAAAGGTCTTTGATGAAGCAAGCACTTTCTGCGTTACATCTTCTATTCGTTTGATAAAAGTAACTGTGAGGCCTTTGCAATAAAGCTCCTGTTCAGCATTCATTGCGAAATAGCCGTTTTTGAGATAATCCTTTTCAACGGTACTTAGGGCGGCAATGGCGCCAAAACCACAGTGGTGATTGGTAAGCAGCAACCCTCTGTCAGAGATCATTTCTGCTGTGCATCCTCCGCCAAAGATGGCCACTGCATCTTTCATGCTTGCTTTGTTGATGTCGTAGATCTGGCTGGCGCTTAACCTGAATCCATTCTTCTTCATGTCGTTGTAGTTCAGAGCCTCAATCAGCTGAGGCATCCACATTCCCTCGTCGGCCGAGGCGCTGAGTGAGATCAGCATCAAAAAACATACTATTCTTTTCATCATCTGCATTTTTAGCCTTTAATTTAATCCTGCCATTCTCGCCGCTTCCAGCTTAATTGCGCTGTCAAGGGGTATACGCATCTCATTGCTGGCAGTGGTAACCCTTTTCAACAGTCCCGGCGCTTCACGGATCTGTTTCGCAAAAGCATTAATCACCTTTTCACGGGCGTTGCGTTCGTAATAGGTTTCTGGCGAAGTGTACATCTCATAAGCTTCTTCAATAAATCCGCTGCCAAACACAGGCAGATTGCCATCGCTGTATAACAGCATTATAACGTTATTGCTTTCAATCTCCTTTTTTAAATCTAATTCCCACACCTCTACCTTCTGTCCCGCTATTGGTGAAGGTATCACTTTATTAAAATAATACCAGAATTGTCCCCCGGCAAAACAGCGGGGAGGCACACCCATATATACCGGCCCGTACCAGTAACTGTCAGAAACGGTTAAAACCCTGGTCTGGTTTTTCTCCGCGTCATTCTCGAACTCAATTACAGGATATGCCAGCTTCATTCGCTGATCAGGATTATTCAGCAGATTCATACTCTTAAGCACATCTGCATCCCTGAACCTGGCAGTGTCAGCTACTTCAATATCCTGCCAGCGGAAGTCGGGAAGGTCGGCACCATGAAGATGCTCAATGTGCTGCACAATAGTGTCAACAGCCAAACATTCGCCATAATAGCTCCAGTGATGACCGAAACGTGGAAACAGCGGGTAAGGCGATTGTTCTTTGATCAGATCGAACCAGCCATAAAGATCAAGAAAATTAACTCCCAGTTGCTTACTGATATCTGCATATTGCAGATGGTTGGTATTGGTAAAAGGATGCACATACTTATCCTCTACAAATTCACGACAACCGGCACCTTTGCCCGGCGCGAATACCAGCAGCAGATCAATGCCCTTCTTTTTTAAAGTATCCTGCAGCACCTTTGCCTTGTAAAGAAGATCACGTACTTTTTTTTCAGGCATCAGGTCATCGCCGAAAGCCGAAAAAATATAACCCTCGCTAAAAAGGTAATCCTCCTTGCCCGCAACAAAACTTTTTACGCGTATCTGATTAAAGGCGTCGTAATAAAACTGGTTATTCAGTCTTACCATTTTTTCTTTAAATGCCCAGTGGTCGTCATTATAACTGTCGCGTGCGTTCTGATATTCTCCGCTGAACCAGGAGGACCGGTTCAACTCAGGTTTTTCATCGCTGATAACTATTCCCGTAAGATCTGGTCTGCTATCTTCCTTCATAAATCCAACCACCATTGGAAGAACCAGAGCAAAAAAAGCGAAGATCAGCGGAGTGGTGAATATTCTTGTTTTCCCTGTCATCAGAACCTGAAGTAGATAAAAGGATTAAAATCAAGGGCTGTGATAAAACTCAGGGCCAGGTAAAAAAGCACCACACTCAGCCCGGCAGCCAGCCACTGCCTTCTTAACACAAATTCTTCACCATAAAGTTTGTCCTGAAATTTTTGCCCGCCGGGCAGCAGTACAAAAAAGGAAACTACTGCGGCCAGCATCGCCATAAAAACAAAATCGTTGTTTACCACAAAGGCAGCGTCAAAAAACTCGAAACTGTACATGCGGGCAATAGCCGCCACGGCATAACTTATGTCCTCGTTACGGAACAACACCCATCCGGTAACTATCACTACAAATGTGAGAGGAATAGAGATCCACTTTCCGGCTTTCTTATAAATCCTCAGCAAAAAAAGACGCTCCAGCACCAGAAACAGACCGTGATAAGCCCCCCACAACACAAAGTTCCAGCTGGCACCATGCCACAATCCTGAAAAAAGGAACACAATAAGCAGATTACGGTATAACTTTGTGTTGGAAACCTGGTTGCCTCCCAGTGGAATGTACAGGTAGTTTTTCATCCATACGCCCAGTGTTATGTGCCATCTCCGCCAGAACTCGGTGATGCTTGCAGATGTATATGGATTCCTGAAATTCTCCGGCAAACGGAACCCCATCATTTTACCCAGGCCTATAGCCATATCGCTGTAGCCGCTAAAATCGAAGTAGATCTGGAAAGTATAGGCGATCGCTCCTACCCAGGCTGTGTAAGTATCCATCTCGGTAACAGGCAGATTATACACCGCATCGGCCTGCATACCAAGTGTGTTGGCAAGCACAGCTTTTTTAGCCAGTCCCAGACAGAAAATAAGAAAACCGCTGAGTTTTATTTCCGTGGTATAATTTTTTGTACGGTCTGTGATCTGGTCGGCTATATCATGATAGCGTACTATTGGTCCGGCAATGAGTTTGGGGAACAACAAAATATAGGTCTGGTAATGCCAGGAATTGCGCAGCGGTTTGTGTACACCGCGATACACATCAATTACATAGGTTAAACTTTCAAAGGTGTAAAATGAGATGCCAATTGGCAGTGCCACACGCAGCCATTTGATGTCGCTGCCAAAAAGAGCATTGATATTATCTATAAAAAAGTTGCAGTATTTAAAATAGAACAGAAGACCAAGGTTCAGACAAAGCGACAGCACCAGGAATTTGCGTTTTGCGGAGTCTGACTTTTGATTGTGCATGGCATTTACGAGCCAGAAATCAAGAAAAGTGGTGCCAAGAATAACAAACACAAACCGGGGCCCGCCCCAGCTATAAAAGATCACACTGGCTGTTAAGATCACCGCGTTCTTAAGTCTGTGCGGTGCCAGGTGGTAGATCAGTAAAAAAACCGGTAAGAAATAAATTAGAAAGGTTATGCCGCTGAAGACCATAAAATTGGTGACACAAAAGTAAAATTATTTGCGAAGGCGGCCAGTAAGATCGGGGCTTTTCCTTTGTTTATGATCATTCGGGGAAAAATTGAGCTGGCGCGCATATACCAATGCCCGACGTGGCCGGTGTCTGAATTTTACCATGCTGGTATAACTGGCCGCCGAAGGGATCGTTTCGGTAAAGCACAGGGGCGTCTAGGTCTATAAAGTCGGCGTGTGCCAGAAGGTGGCTCATTGCGGCTGTTCCGCACGAACTTTCGGACATGCAGCCAAGCATTATTTTCAGCTCAAGTTTTTTAGCAAGGTCAATCATCTGAAGTGCCTCATAGATGCCCGTTGATTTCATCAGTTTTATGTTGATGCCTGAATACACCCCCTTAATATTTTGAAGGTCAGTGAGCCTTTTTACCCGTTCGTCGGCTATCACAGGCAATGGACTTTTTTCAGTTACCCAGGCCATTTCTTCATCCATTCCCAGCGGCATGGGTTGCTCAACCAGCAGAACACCCTGCTCTTTCATCCAGCTCAGCATATCAATAACCATGTGCTTATCGCGCCAGCCCTGGTTTACATCCACATATAAAGGTTTATAGGTGATCTTTCGTATTTGTCTTATCAGTTTTTTATCGTCGGCTGTTCCGGCTTTTATTTTGAGGATAGCATAATCATCGGCTTCAATGATCTTCTGCGCGAGTTTGTCAGCACTATCCAGGGCAATGGTAAAAGAGGTGTTCTGCGGCGGAAGCCGGGGCAGTCCCAGCATCTCGTAAACCGGAACATTCAGCATTTTGGCATGAAGATCGTGTAAAGCTATATCTATAGCAGCCTTTGCAGCGTTGTTATTTTCGTCCAGATCGTCAAGAGCCTGCATTATATCCGGAATAGCTTCACTGCCATTGAACTTCTTTAAAACCGCGGCGCATTTTTGCAGAAATTCTGTGCAGGATGCCAGGTCTTCACCAAGATATACAGGCAAACAGGCCTCGCCAAATCCCTGTACACCATTACTGCTTAGCCTGATGAATACGCTTGTTGTGCTGGTCCTGGTATTTGACGAAACCCCGAAGGGATGCACAAACAACAGCTCGTATGGGCGATAAACTAATTGCATAATTCTGCTGCCCTAAAAATCGGGTTTTTTTGCAAGGTTTTTTATCAGTTTTATTTATTTGTAAGCATCGAATTGTCCACAAACAGCCTGCAATCCTTAGCGAAGCCATTATCTCGTTCGTTATATAATTTTCTGCTATTTTTGTCCCTTTATATTATTATGGTAATGGCCAGGACTGCAAGCGAAAAGAAACTGAAATTCACCAAAGAACAGTACCTTAAGTGGTACGAGTCTATGCTTCTGATGAGAAAATTCGAAGAAAAGACCGGCCAGTTATACGTTCAGCAAAAAAATAAAGGCTTCTGTCACCTCTATATCGGGCAGGAAGCTATTGTGGCAGGCACGGTGAGCGCTACCAAAAAGGAAGATAAACACATTACTGCTTACCGCGATCATGCCCATCCGATAGGGCTGGGACTGCATCCAAAATACATCATGGCCGAAATGTACGCCAGGATCACCGGCTGCAGTAAAGGAAAAGGCGGCAGCATGCACATGTTCAGCAAAGAGGTGAACTTTTTGGGTGGACATGGCATCGTTGGCGGACAGATACCCCTTGGCGCGGGAATCGCCTTTGCTGAGAAATACCTTGGCACTGACAATGTGTGCGTGTGCTCAATGGGCGATGGCGCTGTAAGACAGGGTGCATTACACGAAGCTTTTAACATGGCAATGACCTGGAAGCTGCCGGTGATTTTTATAGTTGAGAACAACATGTACGCCATGGGGACCTCGGTTGCACGTACAAGTAATGTGCATGACCTGTGGAAACTAGGTCTGGCTTACGACATGCCAAGCAAGGCGGTTGATGGTTTAAGTGTTGAAGCTGTACATGAGGCAATGGAAGAGGCTGTTGCCCGCGCCCGACGTGGCGATGGTCCTACTTTCCTTGAAATGAAAACCTACCGTTATAAAGGGCACAGCATGAGCGACGCTCAGACCTACCGCACCAAAGACGAAGTTAAACAATACCAGGAGCAGGACCCCATTGAAAAAGTACTTGCCACTCTTAAAAAGAACAAATGGATTGATGAGAAGGGTGTTGAGGAGATTGAAGAGCGCGTAAAAGCACTGGTGGCCGAATCAGTTCAGTTCGCAGAAGAAAGCCCCTACCCTGAAGCAGACGAACTGTACAAGGATGTGTACGCAGAAGAGGGTTATCCTTTTATTATTGAATAAAAAAGTATTTTAAAATTGCCAGTCAGCCTCAGGGTTCACACCAGACAGCAGACCACAATTAATAAGAACCAACATTTCAGAATCAAATGGCAGAAGTAGTACGCATGCCCAAGCTGAGTGATACCATGACAGATGGTGTGATCGCTAAATGGCATAAAAAAGTTGGCGATAAAGTCAAAAGCGGTGAAGTGCTTGCCGATATTGAAACCGACAAAGCCACGATGGAATTTGAATCCTTTCAGGACGGCGTTTTACTTCATATTGGCGTGGAGGAAAAACAGGCGGTACCTGTTGACAGTATTATCGCTATTCTCGGCAAACAGGGAGAGGATATTTCTGAGCTGTTAAATGAAAACGGCGAAAAACCCTCACCCGAGAAAGAAAAAACAAAGGATACAAAAAAGGAGGGATCCAAGCCAAACGGCAAAAGTGAAGACAGCTCTGACAAAAAGACCGCCGCTATTCCCGCCGGTGTAGAAGTGGTTCGTATGCCCAAACTAAGCGATACCATGTCGGAAGGTGTGGTGGCCAAATGGCACAAAAAAGTAGGCGACAAAGTAAAGAGCGGAGAACTGCTGGCAGACATCGAAACCGACAAGGCCACCATGGAATTTGAAAGTTTTCAGGACGGTGTGCTTATTTACCAGGGTGTTGAAGAAGGCAAAGGCGCTGCGGTTGACAGTGTGCTGGCAATTCTGGGCAAGGGCGGTGAAGATGTTGAAGCTATTCTTGAAGCTGCTGATCAGAAAAAGGAAAAGTCTGCACCACAAAAACAGGAATCTAAAAAATCTGAAGCAAAGTCTGAAAAACAAACAGAGGATAAACAAACATCACAAGACGAATCCGGCGATGACAAGCGAATTAAAGCTTCTCCACTGGCCAAAGCCCTCGCGAAAGAAAAAGGCATTGACCTCAGCGACATAAAAGGCAGCGGAGATAATGGCCGCATCATAAGGGCTGATATTGAGAATTATTCGCCGGAAGAAAAAAAGAAAAGTGCTGCGCAATCTGCTGCAACACCAGGCCGCGAATCGTACAGCGACGAACCAATCTCACAAATGCGTAAAACCATTGCACGCCGTTTACTTGAAAGTAAAAATGGCGCGCCTCACTTTTACCTCAACATTGAGGTAGATATGGATAACGCGATGGCCGCCCGCAAGGCAATGAATGAAATGCCCGATACCAAAATATCATTTAACGATCTTGTGATCAGAGCCTGCGCTGCGGCACTGCGCAAACACCCGCAGGTGAACACTTCGTGGATGGGCGATAAAATAAGACGTTACGAACACATACATATTGGAGTAGCGGTAGCCGTGGAGGATGGTCTTCTTGTTCCTGTGATAAGATTTGCCGACCAGAAAAGCCTGTCACAGATCAGCGGAGAGGTTAAAGACCTGAGCAAACGCGCACGTGATAAAAAACTGCAGCCTTCTGACTGGGAAGGAAATACATTTACCGTTTCAAACCTCGGTATGTTTGGTATTGAATCATTTACCTCTATCATTAACTCACCTGAATCGTGTATCCTTTCGGTGGGCGCAATCAGACAGGTGCCTGTGGTAAAAAACAATGCTGTTGTTCCCGGTAACGTTATGAAACTGACCCTTGCCTGCGATCACCGAACGGTAGATGGGGCAACAGGAGCAGCGTTTTTGCAGACCCTGAAGATCTTTATCGAAAATCCGGTTACAATTCTCGTTTAACACAACGGCGGTTTTTTTGCTGTCGCTAACAAAATATTTATGGAAGCATTTGTTCGTTCTGAGATCAAAAACGGCATAGGGACAATCACTTTTTTTCACCCCCAGAGTAATGCCATGCCTGGCACACAGCTAAGCAATCTGGCAGGGGAAGTTGAAAAACTGGGAAAAGACAACGAGGTGAAGGTTATCATTCTCCAGAGCGCGGGTGAAAAAGCATTTTGTGCGGGTGCCAGCTTTGATGAACTTATCAGTATTAAAGATACCGGTACCGGACTAAAATTTTTCTCCGGATTCGCCAATGTTATCAATGCCATGCGCAAGGCGCCAAAATTTATTATCGCAAGGGTTCAGGGTAAAGCAGTGGGAGGTGGCGTAGGAATTGCTTCGGCGGCTGATTACACTTTTGCCACAGAGGAGGCTTCCATCAAATTAAGTGAACTGGCTGTTGGTATTGGGCCTTTTGTGGTTGGGCCCGCTGTAGAACGTAAAGTTGGCACCTCAGCTTTTTGTCAGCTCACCATCAATGCCACTGCCTGGCAAAATGCTGCCTGGGCTAAAGAGAAAGGTCTTTTCAGCGAGGTGCATGGCGATGTTGCGGCAATGGATACAGCCATTCAGGCGCTTGCGCAACAGCTCTCACAAAGTAACCCCGAAGCCATGAGTATGCTCAAAAAAGTAATGTGGCAGGGCACAGAACATTGGGATACACTTCTTGCGGAAAGGGCGGGCATGAGCGGAAAGCTGGTACTAAGCGATTTTACCGTGAATGCCATTAAAAAATTCAAACAAAAATCCTGATCATCGCCGATGCGACTCCTCATTCAGCGGGTTAAACAGGCTTCGGTTGAAATAGACGGAAAGTTGCACAGCGCTATCAATAAAGGCCTGCTTGTTTTTGTGGGAATCACTCATAACGACAACCAGGAAGATCTTGAATGGTTAACTCAGAAGCTAATTCACCTGCGCGTATTTTCTGATGAAGAGGGCAAAATGAACCTCGACGCGTTGCAGGCTGGCGGCGAAATTCTTGTTGTAAGTCAGTTTACACTTTTTGCCTCTACCAGAAAAGGCAACCGGCCTTCTTTTGCAGACTCCGCCCCACCCGCTGTGGCAGTTCCTCTGTACGAAGAATTTATAGCCAGGCTCAATAAACTGCTGCCACTTGCCTGTAAAACTGGTGAATTTGGCGCCGATATGCAGGTAAACCTTTGTAATGATGGTCCTGTAACTATTTTGATTGACAGTAAAACGCGGGAGTAAGCAGGGTCTGCAATCCACTAAGCATTAGTCTTCAGTAAAAGTTTTTATACCTTTAAACTTTGGCCGGTAAAATTATTGAGCAAGGCCGGTAAAATCTCTAAAATAAAAGCTGTTATGCGCCCCAAACCAGGATCATACCCCGAATACTTCGAAAAGTATATTCCGCTTATCAGCGAAAATGATCTGCTTAAGGCTTTGAACGAGAACTGGGCGGATCTGAACCGTGTACTCGCTGAAGCTCCTGCTGCTAAACACGATTTCGCTTACGCGCCTGGTAAGTGGACACTAAAACAGGTGGTACTTCACATGATTGACACTGAACGGGTGATTTCTTACAGGGCTTTACGCTTCGCGCGCAAAGACCCACAGCAACCTTTGCCTTTTGACGAGAACCAGTATGTGGCCGCCACCGACCTGTCAAATAGATCCTTGAAAGATCTGTTAGAGGAATACCAGACTGTGCGTTTTGCCACCACCGCCCTTTTCAAAACGTTTAGCGATACCACCCTCGCCCTCAGCGGTAACACAAGTTACGGTAAAACCACGGTTCTTGCCTTGGGCTACCTTATCGCAGGCCATTCGCTTCATCACCTCAACGTGATTAAGCAAAGGTATCTTTGAAAGAAGAGAATACTAATGCCGAGGATTCTTCCTCTTCCTCTCCGTGCCTCCGTGGTAAAGTGCTCACTGC
>JAEZDS010000251.1 GCA_023433205.1 Bacteroidota bacterium | reverse complement strand
TTTTTATCTCCCTCAGCACATCGGTGATCATTACCACGCCAAGGATATTGTCCAGGTTATCGTTGCACACCGGGTATTTGGTGAAGGGCAGCTGAAAAATGTCATCCAGGATCTTTTCTTTGGGCTGATTGGCATTCAGCCAGCCCACATTTTTTCTGAAGATCATCAGATCGCGCGCTGTGCGGTCACCAAAACGGAACACGCTGTGCAACATTTCACCTTCTTCCTTTTCAATGGTGCCATGCCGGGCTCCGGTGTCGATATAATATTTTAGCTCGTCTTCGGTGATAGGAGGATTTTTAACCGGTTTAATAAAAAAGATCTTCTGAAAAATGCGGGTAGAAAAACTTAGGAACAAAACCAGCGGCATTGCCATCCGTTCAATGATCTTCATTACAGGCGCCAGTGTTATGGTGATCTTTTCAGGATTACTGTAGGCAATGGTTTTGGGCACCAGCTCACCAATGATAAGTGTAAAATAGGTGATTGCCACAATTATCAGTGTAAAGGCAATTTTTTCCGCAAAAGGTTTCAGCAGCGCACTTTTTTCGAATACAGGCTGCAGGTCTTTGGCAAAAGCATCGGCACCGTAAGCGCCTGCGATTATTCCCACCAGTGTGATACCGATCTGGATAGTTGAGAGAAACCGCTCAGGTTTTTTCAGCAACTCAAGCGCCATAGCTGCACCTTTACTTCCGTTTTTTGCCAGTTGCGAGAGTCTGGCCCTGCGGCTCGAAACCAGCGCGATCTCACACATGGAAAAAAAACCGTTCAGGAAGATCAGAAGAATTATGATGATGGCTGCTGTCAAATAGCTGTAAACCTAAACAAATATATGCCCTGTAACAGGTAAAGTGATCAATTTGGCACTAACCGGCATGGGAAAAATCGCACATACACCCTGCAGAACGCTCATACACGTTTACTTTCACAGATAAAGGTGAGCAACCCGCTCAAAGTATCGGGAGAAAAAGGGCGCATAAAAAAACCATCAGCGCCGTACTCTGCCGCACGCTCCTCTTCATTGTCGCTGCTGCCATCACCAAGCACGCAAACACGGATACCTTTTAGTGCAGGATCCTGTTTAATGTTTTGCAGCACAGAGAAGCCATCCATCAGCGGCATGGTAACATCAATGATAATTAGATCAGGCAAGCGGGGGAAATCGATCCTGTAAAACCCTTTCTTCTGAAGCAGATCGAGCAGTTGAGTGCCATTGTATACAGAGGTGACAATGTGTTTTAAACCGCAGCTTCGCAGCAGTTTTTTGATGGTTTTGTGATCATTTACACTGTCATCTGCCAGCACAACATACAGATCAACACTTTTATCGATCAGAAATGTGGACCCTTCTGCCTTCACGTCGCCGGTGCCGGCAGGTTTCGCCACTTCGGGTGCGGCTTCTGCCGGTTGTACCTCCTTTTTTACAGCGCCTTGTTTTGTAGATCGTCGGGGACTGCTCATACCACCAACAGCGTAAAAATGATGCCATTTGCCGGAACATACGGGCACTGGCCGGAGAGGAACAAAGTGCTGTAAAGCGTGGAGGCTTATCCCCATTTTTTACTTCGGCGGGAACAAAAAAAACAGTATAAAAATGTGTCACAATTCTTTTTTAGAAAGAAAACGCGCATTATTTTTGAAACAGTCACAATTATTTAACCAGACAGACCAGATATGGAAAGTACTTTCAACCATCGTAAGGCACTAAAAAATATTGTACGGAGAAGCAGAACTTATGACAGCAGAATAGGCAGGTACAGATCACACAGGTTAAATCAAAACGACTTTATCATTCAATTAAACAATGGCTTACTCGAAGTTAGTTTCGCACAAGCTCAGGCGCAGGCATCGGTAAAAGGTTTGACGCCCGATGAGATATTCGGCATCTCAAAAACATTTGTAGAGATGGTACCCGAAAAACAGCCGGGATTTTTGCAGAGACTTGCCGGTTTTTTCGGGCAGGAGACCCAGCCGGGCTGAGATCAGTCGAACGACTCGCCCTGCACCAGTTCTTTGGTGAGCTTGGTATAACCAAGCACCTCCCCATCATCGTCGTGAAGGGCGGTAATTAAGATACTTCCCCAGAAAACACTGCCATCTTTGCGCACGCGCCGCCCTATGTGCCGCGCCCGGCCCTCTTTTCTGGCCAGATCAAGCAATTTTTCGGGCAATCCCGCTTCACGGTCGGCCGGCATATAAAAGATCCTGAAGTTCTGTCCCACTATCTCTTCTTCAGTATATCCTTTGATCTGCTCAACACCCTTGTTCCAGCTAAGAATAGTACCATCAGTGTCCATCAGGATAATAGCGAAATCCTGGATCTCCTCGATCATTTTTTTATGTAATTGTTCCAGCTTGTCTTTTGTCATTGCAATCAGATATTTACAGCTAAACAGAGGCTTTTATGGCGTTGCAAATATAAATATATGCGCTTTAAAGAAAAAACCGGCATCTTATTGGCTCACGTAATAAAAACAGCATGGTTAATAAGTTGTGCGTTTGCCGCCCGGGATGGGTGCTGTAGTCCTTAACTTTATTTACATGGGTAAGACATTAACCTCAACAAGAGAATTATCTGTCCTCATTTCTGAGGACGATGCTACGGGTCAGTTTTTGGTTCAACAGGCTGTAAACGCCATCAATCAGGAAATTGACCTGAACCTTGTATTTTCATGCGACCAGTTGCTGGATTTTCTGCTCAAGAATACCCTTGAGCGGGATCTAAACCGGCAGCAGCTGCCAGACCTCATTATTGCGAACTATAACGAGCCCTTCAGGGACCTGAAGATCATTGCTGAAATAAGAAAAAGGGAGCAGCACCGCAACACCCCCATTTACGTTTTTGTGAACGAGAATATTTCTCAGACCCGGGAAAAATTCCTGGAATATGGTGTTACTGAGGTTTTTGAAAAACCTCCCACCTACCTGGCCCTGAAAAAGCAGATAGAGCTGCTGATTGGGAGGCTTTAGGGGTGACAGGAAACAGGACTAGCGTTGTGGTTTAACCGCATGAAGGAACCAGGACAAAGACTGTGGTTTAACCGCATGAAGGAACCAGGACAAAGCTTGTGGTATAACCGTTTCGGAGACAGGAAACAGGACCAGCGTGGTGGTGTAACCCTCTCTTTTTTACCCCCCGCCAGTGCCTGGCCAAGCGCTGCGGGGCTGAGGCCAGCCCGAACGTACTGTTCGGTACGGGCGGGCGCTGCTCCGTACCTCGCGAGGGCGTGGCGATGCTAACTGCTAACTGTGGCTGCCGATTGCCAACTGCGGCTGCATACTGCTTCGCGATACCTCGCGATGCTACAGCCAGCTTCTCACCTCCCTCCTCCCCCACAGACATTTTGTCGGTGCCTGTCGACATCATTTACCCTTTGCACTAAAAACAAGGTATCAGGGCTTTCTGCTGCTGTAATTTTACTGTTTTAAAATGTACTGTCATGTCTCTGAAAAAAATTACACAAAGGTCTGCTAATACTCCCCCTGTTCTGGTTATAGAATGTGCAAATCCATCTCAGAATATTATTCTGGCGCTGGAAGACCTGGAAGAAAACAATAAGTCACTCCGGCATTCCATTAATGACGCAAACTCACAACTGGAGTTGCTAAAAAAAATACTTGGGAACATTTAGGGCATCCCCGCAGTGAAGGGGTTCAAGTCAGACCTGCGGCTTATTTACTTCCTGCGTGTAAGGAAGATTGATGTCAATTCCTGACTCGTTTATCAACTTTGCAAATTCATTCCTTGCTGAGAGCGCATCCTGATAGGAAAGGTAAAGCTCCATTTTTTTTCTATACACTTCCGGGTCACAAACATCACAGATAAGATCCGTGTTCGTGAGCGTTTGCTCCGCCTCGGTGTAAGCCTTCAGCTTTTCCACTGCCACCTGATGTAATGCAAGCAGCCTTTCCTTGTACGTCATGATACAAATTTATTTATCGAATTTTAAAGCCGCAAAGCCGTTCTTTTTCTTGAACTTTGGGCAGGACCAAGATATTAATTGTGCAGGAGGCCGGCAATAGCCAGATGAGATTTTTCTCAAAAAGACAGGTAAAAATGGTGGCGGATGGCACACAAATTGAACTTATGGCGGTAACCGGCTGAGAATAACCGGGATGTTCCGCAATTTATTATGAAAATAACCAGACTATTTCTTGAATTTATACGAAGCAAGAACGTTGCAGGACTTATTCTGATACTTTGCTCAGTTTTTTCGCTTGTGTTTACCAACACCGGGGCAGGTGAAAAATACCTGCATTTCTGGCATTCTGAAGTGGGTGGTAAGGAACTTCACTTCTGGATCAATGACGGGCTCATGACCATCTTCTTTCTGCTGATAGGTCTGGAGATTGAGCGGGAGTTCTACATCGGAGAGCTCAGCAACCTCAAAAAATCGATGCTGCCTGTTTTTGCCGCGGCCGGCGGAATGCTTGTGCCGGCGCTCATACACGCATTCTTTAACCACGGCACTATTACACAGCAGGGTTTTGGCATACCAATGGCCACCGACATAGCATTTAGTCTGGCTGTGCTGGCACTGCTGGGCTCGCGGGTTCCCACCTCACTCAAGATCTTCCTCACTGCACTGGCAATCATCGATGATCTTGGCGCCATAATTGTGATCGCTCTCTTTTACTCTACCAATTTTTCCATTATGTATTTTGGAATAGCCATGGGCATTTTTGCCCTGCTGGTGGTGCTGAACCGTTTAAGGGTACACAAGGCCTATGTG
>JAEZDS010000179.1 GCA_023433205.1 Bacteroidota bacterium | reverse complement strand
AACTACGAAGGGCCTGGTGCCAGGTCGTTCATTGGCGCCAGCATAAGTTATGAAAATGGTGAGAGCGAGTGGTTGTATCCAACCAACTCTGTTGATGCAGATGGTTACAGTCCGCTTAACTGGATACTTTCTGGAGCCAATTCCACTGAGGGCAATGAGGATGCCTATTACCGTAAGGCTGGCGGTGAGGTTCAGGCATATTATGATAGGAATAAGCGCTACGCGAAAGTACTTGGTGGCAGCTGGGCCCCTTATCCGCTTGCAGCGTCATATTACTCCCTTACGCCGGGTCCGGGATCGGCTCCTGCAAGGATCTTCGGAGGTCCCGGGTTTAATAACAATGTATGGGCACAGGATAATTATTTTACGCAACTGTATAATGCTCAACCAATAGGCGGACAAACCCCCAACCAGGGAAATACCGATCTGCGTAAGACAAGCAGCGTACTTGTGGTGCTTACACGTGATAAGGCCAAATGGACACGCTGCGTGGTGCTTGAGATGCAGGAGAAAGCCCAGCTCAGCCAGGGTAACGCATTCTTTTTCTCTCCACGTAAACATGCTTCAGTAGACAAGCAGGGTATTCCGTATGGCAATCCTGAAGGCAAAAGCGGTTATGTTGAGGCGGAAGCAATAGCTACTTCAACTACCGGCATGGGCTGGTTTCCTGGCTACGCCATCAATCTGGAGACAGGAGAGCGCCTTAACATGGCTTTTGGTGAAGACAGCTATCAGCGCCTTAATAATGGAAATGACATGCTGTGGAATCCAACCAGCAGTATGCATAGTCCTTTCTCCTTTGCAATGGGGGGGAAACATTTTGTGTACGTGTTTAATGGCACAAGGATAGAGTCAGTACTAACCGGACGTGGCACCAATGATCCATACCCATGGGAGGGCAGACTGGCCGGGAAGCCTTATGGCGTAGGCAAGTACGACCAGGGTAAACGTATTATGGATCTGCTGCTAAACTTCTTTCATCCGGAAGTACTGGGTGACCCAAGTAAACTGTCAAATGAAGGGCTTGCGCCATTTGCGGCTTTTGAACGCGACATCATGTGGGTTTCAGTGCCCATGTTAAGACAGGGTTTCAGTTTTCAGCATCCTGATCAGATGCCTTCTGATGTAAGGATTCAGATAAATGTAGCTAAACCTTACCGATACGGATGGGCTGGTGTTGCCAACCTGCAAAGCCAGGCAGCATCGTCGGCCAATAAAGCTGTGAGTGTAAACAGCCCTTCTGTGGTTACGAATTTTGTAAACCCTAACCCGGTTAACAATAACTTCCCCTCTTATAGTTTTAATACCTCAGACATTGCCACATTGTTCGATCAGAATGCAGTAGCCAAGAACGTGCTTGATCTGGTAAGGGTGGTGCCGAATCCATATTATGGCTCCTCTACTTATGAGACCAGGAGAACTGATAATTTTGTGAGGATCACCAATCTGCCAAATAAATGCACAGTGAAGATCTTTACCATGAATGGCATGCTGGTGCGTACGATCAAGCGTGATGTTTCAGGGCAGGAGGATATCTACCAGACTTCATCTTCGTCGGGTGATGACATTAAACAGTCGAGGCGGATCCCTTATGAGCAATGGGACCTGAAGAACCAGAGCAATATTTCAGTGGCCAGCGGACTTTACATTTTCCACATTGATGCGCCGGGAATTGGAGAAAAGATAGTAAAATGGTTCGGTGTTATGAGGCCGCTCGACGTTCAGAATTACTAACCAGCAAAAAGCAGGAACATGAAATCAAGTATAAAATTCGGTTTAGTAACAGTATCTCTTCTCTCTCTGTCGGTGCAGGCGGGCAATCCTGAACGGATGGGGCAGGCCGGGGCAACCCAGCTGCTTATTAATCCATACGCCCGTAATGCCGGTATGGCTGGTGCAAATTCAGCGAATATCAGGGGTCTTGAGGCCCAGTTTATGAACATTGCCGGAACGGCATTTACCCGTAAAACCGAAGTGCTGTTCAATCGCAGCAGCTGGCTGCAGGGCACTGATATCTTTATCAATAGTTTCGGGCTTACACAGGGTGTCGGAGAAACCGGTACCATAGGTTTTGGTGTGGTGGCTATCAACGCCGGAAAAATTGAGATCACCACCGAAGAACAGCCTGAGGGCGGATTGGGAACCTACAATCCTACTTTTTACAATATCAGTTTTTCCTATGCCAAGATGTTCTCTGACAATATATTTGGCGGAATCAACGTAAAAGCAATAAGTGAACAGATTCCCAATGCAGCTGCAAGAGGTATTGCCCTTGATGCCGGCATACAGTATCACACCGGTAAATACGATCATATTCACATTGGTATAGCACTGAAGAACTGGGGGCCCAAGATGTCGTACCGTGGCGATGGTTTAAGCCGGCAGGTGGTAGTAAGCGGTGAGAACAACACTTACCAGATGACGGTAAATAATCGTTCGGCCGCCTTTGAATTGCCTACACTGGTGAATATCGGTATGAGCTACGACTTTTTTCTGGTTAAGGACTCAACCGGCGTTTCACGCGAACACCGCATCAGTGTTAATGGAAACTACACATCCAATTCGTTCAGCAACGATCAGGGAATTGTAGGTCTTGAATATGCATGGCGCGACATGTTGATGTTCAGGGGTGGATTACTTATGGAAAGGGGGATCTTTACCGGCGAGGGACGTGCTACTGCCTTTACGGGGCCTGCCGCCGGCGTTACCTTTGAAGTGCCTTTTAATGAAAGAAAATCTACTGTGGGCCTTGATTATTCGTACAGGTTCACCAATCCATTTGGTGGTACCCATACTTTTGGCCTGCGACTGAACCTTTAAATAATTTTGCTAATTTTGTTTATCTGAGAGTCCCGCCCCGATAGCGATCGGGGTCGGGATTCTTTGTTTTTTTAATATTTCGTAAATATGGGACAGCAAATTGGATATTACACTGAAGAAGGATTGCAGAAATTAAGAGACGAACTGCACCAGCTCCGTACCGTTGAGCGGAAAGCAGCCACGCAGGCTATTGTTGAGGCCAGAGATAAGGGCGATCTTAGTGAAAATGCCGAGTATGACGCCGCGCGCGAAGCGCAGGCTTTACTTGAAGTGCGCATCGCCAAGCTTGAAGATGTTCTTGCAAATGCCCGTGTGGTTGACGAAAGTAAACTTGACCTGAGCAAAGCGAGTATTCTTACCACCGTAAAGATCAAAAATCTGAAGAATGGCGCTTCAATGAAATATACCCTGGTGGCCGAAAACGAAGCCGATCTGAAGGCAGGCAAAATTTCGGTTGATTCTCCAATTGGAAAAGCCCTGCTGGGAAGAAAAGTAGGTGAAAAAGTTGATGTGCAGGTGCCTGCCGGTAACATGACCTTTGAGATCTCTGAGATCAGCATATAAGGCTTTATGGGCAGTATTTTTTCAAAGATCATCAGAAGGGAGGTTCCGGCCCATATAATCGCAGAAAACGACGATTTCCTTGCTTTCCTCGATGCTTTCCCGCTCAGGGAGGGACATACCCTTGTGGTCCCTAAAAAGGAAGTGGATTATATTTTTGATCTTGAAAAGCAGGATTATTCCTCGCTGATGGACTTCTCACGTACTGTTGCCCTTGCGGTGAGAAAAGCGATTCCCTGCGAAAGGATCTCAATGCAGGTAATAGGGCTGGAAGTGCCTCACGCGCATGTTCATCTCATACCCATTAATTCAATGCGCGACTGCGATTTTTCCCGGCCAAAATTAAAATTCAGCCCTAAGGAGTTTGAAGAAACAGCGGCAAGGATCAGCGCACAGCTGACACTCTGATCAGAGTGTTTTCAGCAGGGCAGCAATGTTAACTTTTTCGTTCAGGAAATTTACGAGTTCGCTGTGAGAAAGCCTTTCCTGCTGCATACTGTCGCGGTGACGCACCGTTACTGTGCCATCTTCCAGACTCTGATGATCAACGGTGACGCAATAGGGCGTGCCAATGGCATCATGGCGGCGGTAACGCCGGCCCACCGTATCCTTTTCATCATAATCAACGTTATAGTGAAGGCGCAATTCGCTAAAAATTTTTGTTGCCAGCTCCGGCAAACCATCTTTTTTTACGAGGGGAAAAACAGCAGCTTTATAGGGCGCAAGTGCAGCCGGCACCGACAGGAGCGTGCGCGTTTCACCATTTTCAAGTTTTTCTTCTTTTAATGCTGATGAAAGAACGGCAAGAAAAAGCCGGTCGAGGCCCACAGAGGTTTCTAC
>JAEZDS010000067.1 GCA_023433205.1 Bacteroidota bacterium | reverse complement strand
AGGTGGAAAAGATCAGTTTAGTAGGCATAAAGACCTCACACAAAAAGCTGCTGAAAGAGAATTTCGTGAAACTGATCAATACAAAAGCAGCAGCCAGGAATTAGCCGGCAGTATCTTTTTTTTATTATCCGTATTTATAATAAACACAACTGTGTTTACAATCGGGTAAAGCCCCGGCTTCACCAGGGTTAATAGCCAGTAACTTCGTATAAATATCTATTGTATGCTTAATCTGATTTTGCAGGTGAACAATTCACTGGCCACTGCCGCCGACACCCTCACCACGTCTGGCATCCAGACTGTTCCTGAACTTGAACCAACGAGGATCACTTTAATGGAAATGATCCTGAAAGGAGGGCCGATAATGATCCCTCTTGCCTTGTTGTTTGTTGTAGCCATTTATATTTTTATTGAACGATTGCTGGTAATCAGAAAAGCCTCCCGCAGACACGAGAACCTGGTAGGAAATTTGCGGGAGATGGTACACTCCGGCAACATACACAATGCCGTGGCCATGTGCAGGAACCTTAATTCCCCTGAAAGTTCAATGCTGGAGCAGGGTATTACCCGCATAGGGCAACCATCGCAGGAGATCAGAATAGCAATGGACAAGAGCGGCACCAACGAAATAGCCAAGCTCGAAAAAAATCTGAACGTGCTTAACATTATAGGCCGTATTGCGCCGATGTTCGGATTTATAGGAACCATCATAGGTGTAATTGTGATCTTTTACGATATCTCACTGGCTAAAACCGTAGAAATTGACGTAATATCAAAAGGTTTGTACCAGAAAATGGTGAACTCTGCCGCGGGACTGGTAGTAGGTGTGATGGCATTTATTTTTTACCACTGGCTGAATGCCAGGCTCGATAAACTTGCTCACAGGATGGAAGACACCCAGATAAAATTCCTTGACATGCTCAACGAACCTGCAAAATAAGGGCAGTATCTCATAAAAGAGTAATATTTTTTAATTATGGCGCTACGAAAAAGACACCGGGAATCAGAAGTGAGCACCGACTCGCTGAACGATATCATGTTCTTCCTGCTTTTGTTTTTCCTGATACTCTCAACAATGGTTGCGCCAAACGCAATTAAAGTTGCCTTACCCGATTCGCAGGCACGCGAAACTATTGAAAACCGCAAGCCCATACATTTAGCAGTCACCAAGGACAGGAAATACTATATTAACAGCCGTGAGGTACCTTTTGAAGCACTTGAATCTGAGCTCAGCAAACTTGCAAGCCAGCAAACCGATCCTACTGTACTTATGCATCTGGACAAAGAACTAACCATACAGGACGAGATAGATATTATGACCATTTGTTACCAGCTGAAATGTAAGACAGTGCTGGCTACTGCCGCTACCAAAAAGTAAGATGGAATTAACGCGGTCTGAAGAAAATAAAAACAAAGCCATCTCTGCGGGAATCACCAGCCTGGTGGTGCTTCTTTTGCTTTTATTTTTGCTGCTGTTTCATATAATCACGCCAAATCCCCCCTTCCCCGAATCGGGCGGAGGCGGAGGGCAGGAATTGTCGCTTGGTATGATGACCGTGGGTAACGACCAGATTGATTACGGATCTATGGGCCGTGTTACCGATGTGGTTGTTGAGAAAACCCCTGCAAAAGAAGAAATTGTAACCGTTGAAGGAGGAGAGCAGGTGCAGGTACCAGAAGAGAAGCCGGTAATGAAGGAAGACAAGGTTGTAATTAAACCCACACCTCCCAAAGAAGTAGTAAAAGAAAAAACTGAAGCTGAAAAACTTGCTGAAAAATTTAAAAAACAAACCGGAAATAGCGGGGGAGGCATCGGCGACAATCAGAAACCTGGACAGTCGGGCGGTGAAGACGGCATTAAACCTGGTGGCGGCGATGGCGGTGATGGTGGCGGAAAGGGTGGCGACACAGGAGGTGGAAAAGGTCCGGGAAGCGGCCCGGGAAGTGGCGGCAATATAGGTGTTGACCTGGCGGGAAGAGCAGTGGTAGTGCCGCCCAAACTTCCACGCGACACGCAGGAAGAAGGAAAGGTTGTGGTAGAAATACTTGTTGACAGCGAAGGAAATGTAATAGAAGCTGATCCCAATGGCAGGGGAACTACCACAAGTAGTGCGACCTTAAAAGCCAAGGCAAGGCAGGCCGCGTTTGCAACGAAATTTAAAGTGAGCGATAAATTCCCGGAGCAGAAAGGCACTATTACCATTATCTTTTCCTTCAACTGACATGACTTACACCCAGGCGCTGGAATATCTCTACGCGCAATTGCCGATGTATCACCGTGTAGGAGCGGCTGCCTATAAGGCCGATCTTCACAATACATATAAGATCGCTGAACTGCTGGGCAAACCTCATCTTAAGATCAAAACCATTCATGTGGCCGGCACAAACGGCAAAGGCTCGAGCAGTCACATGATTGCAGCAATTCTGCAACAGTCCGGATACAAAACAGGGCTATACACCTCCCCTCACCTGATTGATTTCAGAGAAAGGATCAGGATCAATGGCAAGATGATCCCTAAAAATTGTGTGATCGAGTTCATTGAAAAACACAAGGTTGCTTTTGAAGTGATCAAACCAAGCTTTTTTGAATGGACCTTTGGCCTTGCCCTTGATTATTTCGCGCAGCAGGAGGTTGACGTGGCGGTGATCGAAGTGGGTCTGGGAGGAAGACTTGACTCCACCAATATAATTACACCACAGGTTTCTCTTATCACAAACATCAGCCTCGATCACACAAATTTACTTGGCAATACCATTGACAAGATCGCCCGTGAGAAAGCCGGCATCATAAAAGCCAGGATACCGGTGGTAATAAGTCAGTATCAACCTGAGTCAGCCTCCATTTTCAGCGCAGTGGCCCGCGAGATAAAAGCCCCGCTGGAGTTCGCCGATAAAAATTTCAAGGCTGGCAGCGCAAAACCTGTAAAAGATAAACTGCTGGTTGAAATAACCGACAAAAGAAACGGGAACAGTGAACAATACGAGCTTGATCTGACAGGCTCCTATCAGGTTCGCAATCTGCTTGGGGTACTTAACCTTCTCGAATTTCTTAAAAAAGCAGGTTTTATTATTGAACAGGTGAACGTAAAAAAAGCGCTTGCGCAGGTAACCCGTTTCACTGGACTGAACGGGCGCTGGCAGAAGTTATCTGATAAACCGCTGATTATAGCGGACACCGGCCATAATGAAGACGGAATAAAACAGGTTGCTGATAACATAAAACAATGCAGCTATAACGCACTGCACATGGTTATTGGTTTGGTTAACGACAAAGAAAGCGAAAACATATTGTCGCTATTTCCAAAAAAGGCAAAATACTATTTTGTTCAGGCCTCAGTTCCCCGCGCACTGGAAGCCAAAGAATTGTGCAGCAAAGCTTCAAAACACAAATTAGCCGGAAAAGCTTTTTCAACTGTGGAAGAGGGACTGAAGGCCGCTAAAAAAGCAGCGGCCAGAGGCGACATGGTCTTTATTGGCGGGAGCAGTTTTGTGGTGGGGGACGCGCTGCTTCTATTTAATGACTAGGAAATCAAAAGGCACTTCACAGTATACCAAATTCTGCTTTCAGCTGCCTCATATAATTCCCCATCAGTTGCATTCTTGAGCCATACCAGCTGAACATCTCGCCATTCACCAGTACAATTCTGCTTTCAGGCAGCAGCCTCTGTAATTCTTGAATGTGTTTTTCCTTAAAAGGGAATGGTTCTGAACTCAGCAGACAATAGGCGGGTTGCAACTCTCGCAACTGTTCATCGTCTAGCTCAGGGTAACGTGAAATATTCTCAACAAGGTTGCTAAAACCCGTATGCATTAACACAGAATTAATAAAAGTATCCCCTCCTGCCAGCATCCAGGGACGATACCAGATAAAATAAGCGACCTTCTGTGCAGAAAAGATGTTTTTGCATTGAGAAAGCGAATCTTTTATACTGTCCAAAATGTCTTTCGCTTCTTTTTCTTTACCGCAGATCTGTCCAAGTTGCCTTATCATTTCATTTGCCTGGTCCAGATCAGTGATGTCACTCATCCACACAGGGAACTTTTTCTGAAGTTCGATGATCTGTTCCTTGTCATTTTCCTCTTTGTTACCGATAATAAGATCTGGTTTCAGGCCTTCGATCATTTTGATGTTGAGTTTTTTCGTGCCCCCTACCCCTCTTACATTTCTATACATCTCTTCAGGATGAATACAGAACTTAGTGATCCCCACCAGCTCATCTTTAAGCCCAAGCTCCCACAATAATTCAGATTGGCTCGGCACCAGCGATACAATACGGCGGGGTTTATCTTTTAGTTCTATGGTGTTACCAGTCTGGTCGTTGTATTTTGGCATTGTTGCGGGGCTAATCTTTGGTAAGATGCTACAAAATTCGGAATAAGTACAATACATAGGGAACCCTCTAACAGACAACCGTAAAAAGGTGTAGCTCTGATATCCGGTCTTAACATTTGTCTTACGCAGATCAATTTTATTTTCATCTTCCAAACCTGCACTTAACTGGTATATTTGCGGCCTTATTTTACAACACAGGTGACCAGAACAGCCAAAGCACATATAGCCCTTTTTATCGCACAGATCATTTATGCGCTTAACTACAGCATTGCCAAAGGTCTGATGCCGGAATACATGGGGCCTCTCTCAATTGTTTTGCTAAGGGTTGCCGGCGCCGGACTCATGTTCTGGATAGTTTCGCTGTTTGTGCCGACCCAGAAAGTTGAAAAAAAAGACATGTGGAAGATGCTCTGGCTCTCCATCTTTGGTGTGGTGATCAACCAGATCTTTTTTATTTATGGCTTGAGCCTCACCACTCCTATTAACAGCGCCATCATCATGATCAGTAATCCAATCATCGTATTTCTGCTAACGGTGATTCTATTTAAGGAACGAATTACTTTTTTAAAGTTCAGCGGTCTGGGGCTGGCAGTGATAGGTGCTCTGATGATTCTACTCTACAAAGAAAACTTTCAGATGGGCAGCGAAACCGTTGCAGGTGATGTAATGACCCTTATAAACGCCACTTCATGGGCCATATTTGTGGTGCTGGTTAAACCGGTAATGCAGAAATATAATACCATTACTGCTATGCGATGGATGTTTCTGTTTGGTACAATCTTCACAATACCTATCTGCCTTCAGGACACACTTGCAGTAAACTGGTCGGGTATGACTGGAGAGGCATGGTTTGCTATAGGTTTTGTGGTGATAGCCACTACCTTTTTCGCCTACCTCCTCAATATTTTCGGGCTTGAAGAGCTTAGTTCAAACACAGTTAGCGCCTACATTTACCTTCAGCCTTTTCTGGCCTCACTTTTTGCCATAATGATGAGTGAAGACAAATTAAGCCCCACCAAGATCTTATCAGGTATTTTAATAATTTTAGGCCTTTACCTTATAAACCGTCGTGAGCGTTCACGGCCACAAACAGAAAACGTATGATAAGATCAATGACAGGTTTTGGCAAAGCAACCCGCGAACACGAGGGCAGGATAATTACCGTTGAGATCCGCTCGCTTAACAGCAAGGGTGCCGATGTAAGTCTTCGTCTTTCATCTGCTTTGCGCAACTATGAACTTGAATTGCGTAACGACATCAGTAAACAGCTTGAAAGAGGAAAGATCGACCTTAGCGTGTACCTTGAAAGTAACGAGCCCGAACTACCTGCAGAGATCAACCTGCCACTGGCAAAAGCCTACTTTGATCAGTTGCGTTCCCTGGCCCTTGAAATTGGTCAGCCGGTTGAAAACGCCCTGGAACAGATCCTTAAACTTCCCGATGTTCTGAAAAGTGTAAAACAGGAGGCAGACGAAAATGAATGGCTGGCAATTAAAGGCTGCATCAACTCGGCTGTTGCTGAGCTTAACAAATTTCGAGACACTGAAGGCCGTTCGCTGCAAATTGATTTTAACGACAGGATCAGTAAGATCGCCAAACACCTGGAGGAAGTAAAAAAACTGGACAATCACCGCCTTCGTGCCATAAAAGACAGGATCAGGAATAACATCACCGAGATGCTTGGCAACAACAAGCTTGATGAGAACCGTTTTGAGCAGGAACTCATTTATTACATAGAAAAACTCGACATTAATGAAGAGAAGGTGCGCCTTAAAACCCATCTCGACTATTTTCTCGAGACCTGCAAAGAGAGTTCGCCGGGCAGAAAACTGTCATTCATCTGTCAGGAGATCGGTCGCGAGATAAATACCATAGGTTCCAAAGCCAATGACGCGCAGATACAGAAACTGGTGATACTGATGAAAGACGAACTGGAAAAGGTGAAGGAGCAGGCTTTAAATGTGCTGTAGCCTCAGCGGCTTTTTTGTGAAAATTCGTTATAAACATCTGATGTTCCGGACTTAGCCCGCCATAAATGGCCTCTCAACCGCCCGGAGGAGGGTTTTGTCAAAAAATAAACCTAAGCGTCCTGTCAGCGTCTTACCTTTAAATCAAGAAAGGGAAGCTATGAACGAGTTGAAAAAAATAACAGCGTTGGAGATCAAGATCAGTGCGCTTCGGCTTGAACTGATTGGACTGAAGGATGAACTGAACAGACTTGCCGATAAAGGTATTGATCAGCTTGAAGAGGCTTATCTGGACCTGAAAATAAAAATGCTCGCTAAAAAATTCGAACTGGCACAGAGCAGGTCTGAAAAAAAATTCCTAGAAACAAAAATACAAACCGGACCGGCGGCTGCCTAAACAGGCTTCGAGCAGCCACCTGACCTGGAAAAAAGAATTGAAAGAACCTCACTTCATCCGGGCTCAGAGTCCTATCTTCTCATTTACGATCTTAAGGATTCTTGTCTCTTCTTCTATTGTTTTTTCTTCAAGCTCCCTGCCTTTTTTAAGGATATCATCCACATATTTTTTGTCGTCGTAACCGCCGGCGTTTATACGTACATTCATAAACGCTCCCATCACCGCAGCTCTTGCACATAGCGCTCCCACTCCGGCATCACTAACGGAATTGGGATTGCCACTTAAAGCCATAGCGGCGATAAGTTCCAAACTATCGAAAGAAATTTTCATCACCCTGAAAGGAATGTCAATGGCGAAACGGGTAGCTTCCTGAATAGCATTTTTCCGGGACTTCTTCTCTTCCTCTGTGCCCTTAGGCATTGAGAAAGCCGTCATGATCCTGTTAAAAGCAGCGGTATCCTGGTCAACCAGCCTCAGCAGCTCATCTTTCATTTTCTGTCCCCTTTCAGCCCATTGGCTGAACTCCTCCCAGCGCTCGTCCCAGCCTTTTTTATGCGAGCTGAGATTTGCCACCATGGTAGCGAGGGCAACACCCAGGCTTCCAACATAAGCGGCTATAGAACCACCACCGGGGGCAGGACTTTCACTGGCTGTTTCGTCGGCAAAAGCACGCAGGTTCATGCTTACAAGCCGGTCTTCGCCGATCTTGCGCAACTGATATTCTATGATCCTTTCTGCGGGGTTGAAGGGAGTCAGCTCATCAAGGCCCAGCGATTTCACTGCAATTTTGATCAGTTCTGCCTCGCTCACGCCTGTTGAACGTTTCTGTTTTTTCAGAAAGTAGCGGCCCGCATCCAGCATGGCTTTTAAAGGGATCAATCCCACCAGTTCAGAACCTGTTACCCTTATGCCGCGCTCCGTCGCTTTTTTATTTACCTCATCAAAAGCAACGTGTACAGGTGTGGTATTGATATTAGTAAGGTTCATCGATATCTGTGCAATTCCGTATTGCTCAATGTACCAGCCAATAGCCTTAACAGCTTTAAGCGAGCCCGGAATGGATTTTGGCGTACCATCAGGATTGGTAACGATCTTTCCGGTGAGCGGATCACCCTCCCGCATCACACGTCCGGCTTCGCGCACGTCGAATGCAATGGCGTTGGCGCGACGCGTGGAAGTAGTATTAAGATTTATGTTGTATGCCACCAGAAAATCCCTTGCCCCGATAACGGTAGCGCCACGTTTGGCATCAAACTCATCAGGACCAAAATCCGGTTTCCACTCAGGTAATTTAATTTTTTTGAAGAAGCCTTCATATTCCCCGTTGCGGATCACCGAAAGATTGCTGCGTTTTTTATCGGACTGAGCTTCTTCATATAAGTACACCGGTATTCTTAACTCTTCACCTACCTTTTTGGCCAGTTTCATTGACCATTCAGCTGTTTCTTTCATGGTGATATTGCTGATGGGAATAAGCGGGCATACATCGGTTGCACCCATGCGCGGATGTTCACCTTTGTGCCGGCTCATATCAATAAGATCACCTGCTTTTTTAATTGCTCTGAAAGCCGCTTCAACCACTGGTTCCGGCGCTCCAACAAAGGTCACCACAGTGCGATTAGTGTCTTTTCCCGGGTCAACATTCAATAATCGTACACCCTCCACAGCCTCTATTTCAGCGGTGATCTGTTTGATAATGTCCATATTGTTGCCCTCACTGAAGTTGGGCACACATTCAATTAGCTGGTCTGTCATAAACTCTAAAACAGGTTAAAACTAAGGATATTTGCAGGAAGGGCAAAGTGTAGCAGCAAGTTCAGCTGCCGGCTTTCATATCGACATCCGCGCTGCCGGCACCAAATCAAGTCCTGCAAATTCCCTATTCAGAAATTTATAATAAGCGGCAATTCCCACCATGGCGGCATTGTCGGTACAATATTCCGTTTTGGGTATAAACACCCTGATCCCAAGTTCCTTCTCAAGTAACAATACCTCACGCCTCAGCTCTGAATTGGCCGAAACGCCTCCTGCAAGCGCGAGTGTGTTTAACCCCCTGTCTTTAAGTAACCTGCGAACATTTTTGAGCAGGAGTTTTACAAGGTGAGACTGGTACGATGCGCAGATATCATTCAGGTGCTTTTTTACAAAATCTGGATCTGCTTTTTGATTATCTCTTATAAAATACAGAAAAGAGGTTTTTACCCCACTGAAGCTGTAGTCATAACCAGGCACATTACTTTCAGAAAACCGGTATTTTTTTTTGTCGCCTGTGCTGGCGAGTTTATCAATAAGCGGCCCCCCCGGATAGGGTAAACCCAGCACCTTTGCCGCCTTATCAAAGGCTTCTCCCACGGCATCGTCGATAGTTTGGCCGGCCAGTTCAAATTGCAGGTGGTCATGTACTATCACCAGCTGTGTATGTCCGCCGCTTACCGTAAGACAGAGGAACGGAAATCCGGGGGTGCTATTCTGCTTCCCGTTCTGTTCTCGGATAAAATGGGCGAGCACATGGGCCTGCATATGGTTCACCTCTATCAGCGGGATTTGCCTGGCATAAGCCAGCGATTTGGCAAATGAAAGCCCCACGAGCAAACTACCCATAAGTCCGGGCCCTCTTGTTACAGCTACCGCATTGATATCTTTGATAGTTAATCCGGCCTGCTGCAGGGCGGCGTTCACAACCGGCACTATGTTCTTTTCGTGGTCACGACTCGCAAGTTCAGGTACCACTCCCCCATATTCTTCATGCACCTTTTGTGACGAAACAACATTTGACAGCACCACATCATTACCGAAAACGGAGGCGGAGGTATCGTCGCAGCTGCTTTCAATTGCAAGTATGTATGTGTTTAAATTTTGCATTATTTACAGCACCCTCCCGCCATATTTCCGTTATCTTTAAGGAGGGCTTTATGCCGCGTAAAATTACTAGAATATTCTTCAGGCTCAGCGGCGCAGTGTTTATGTGCCTGCTCTTCCTTGTACTAACACTGTTCTTTGCCATTCAAACCTCATCATTTCAAACCTGGCTGGGTCATCGCGCGGCCGCTTATTTCAGCAGCGAATGGCAAACCACAGTATTTATCAGGAAAATAGATCTTAAATTTTTCAGCAAAGCCCATTTGCATGGAGTTCTGGTGCTGGATCAGAGCAGCGATACCTTGCTGGCAGGCGACATACTGGCCGACTTCAGCAAGTTCGATCTCAGGAGACAGGCAGTTACTGTAAGCTCGTTGATGCTTCAGAACTGTAAATCAAAGCTCATAAAACCCAAAGGCGAAAAAAACTGGAATTACGATTTTATCATCTCATATTTCGGCAGTGCAGGCAGCAGTGATTCTACTGCTGCCTGGGATATAAAAATAAAATCCGCAACTCTCAACGACGTTTCGTTTGTGTACCGCGATGAGAACAGAATGGGAGTTCCGCCCGGCACCATTGACTTTGATGACATCTGGCTGCAACATGTTAACGGGCAGATCAGCGACATTGTTACCTCCGACGACAGGTTGAAGATCAAGGTTGAACGTTTGTCAGCTTTTGAAAAAAGTGGCTTTCAACTTCAGCAATTACACACCATTGCGCGGATATCGGCAACCGAACTTCTCTGTGAGAACCTGCGGATACAAACGGAGGGCAGCTTTGTAAAAGGTACTGTGCGGTTCAGACACAGCAGCTGGGATGATTATCCTGATTTTACCGATAAGGTATATATGTCGTCGCTGCTGGAAGACAGTACAAGCGTAACCGGCAAGGACCTTGCCTATTTTACCTCTGAACTAAGCGGTCTTGATGCAACCGTTAAAGTTAGCGGCAAAGTAAAAGGTTTTGTAAATGACATGCATATCAGCGGCATGTCGCTAAACTATGGCAATGACACAAGATTCAGGGGCGATCTGTCGGTGAGCGGATTAACCAATCCCTCAACTGCCTATCTCCATCTTGATGCCAGTGAACTGAGCACCTCATACAATGATCTGCGCTCACTGCCGCTTTATCCGTTTAATGAACAAAAAACAATTGACCTGCCCATTGAACTTAGCCGCCTTGGAGTTATGAGCTATAAAGGAAAGATCGATGGCTTTATGAATGACATAACCACCTATGGCACCTTCAGCAGCAAACTGGGCAGCGCGTGGACACAGCTTAACCTGATTACCGGCCTTAAGAGCAGCGACGTTAGTTATGTTGGAAGGATCAAAACAACCGAGTTCGATATTGGAAAACTATTTGCTTTGCGCACACTGGGCAAACTGAGTATTGATGCGAGAGTCAAAGGCAGCGGTATTGAAATGCAGAAACTGAACGCTGAACTGGAGGGGTTTGTCGCCGGGCTGGAATTTAACAGGTACCGGTACAAAAACATAAGTATCAATGGAAAATTCCGTGAAAAACTCTTTACCGGAATGGTGGTGAGTGCCGATTCAAACGCGAATTTCGATTTTAACGGCACCATAAACTTTCAGAAGCAGGTACCACAGATAGATTTTATCTCAACCATCAACCGGCTCAATCTATACCAGCTCAACCTTAGCCACCGGGCCGACAGCGGTTACCTCTCATCACAGTTACTCATAGATATTCATGGAGACAATATTGACAATCTCAGCGGACTGATCAATCTGGACAACACTATCTATCAGACCCCGCACAAAACCTACAGGCTCTCAACCTTCAACATCCTGATGCGCCAGCAGACAGAAGAAAAAAAGATCAGGATCCAATCGGCATACGTAAATGCAATGATAGAGGGAAGATACGAACTCAGTAATCTGCCCAATGCGTTCAGAACCACCTTAAACCATTACTATCCTACTTTCTTTGAAAAACCAGCCGGCGGACGTCAGTATCAGGACCAGTTCAGTTTCAGAATGCGGGTAAAAAATTTCAATTCCATAGTTGAATTATTTGTGCCTGAACTTAGGGTGAGCGCCAACAGCCGGGCCGAGGGAGATTTTGACGCAGCAAGCAATAAGCTGAATCTGCAGCTCGCTTCACCTGAGATCAGCTATGGTAACTTACGTTTGAATGAGCTGCTGGTGATCCTTAACGAAACCGATAATAAAGTGCTGGCCGAAATATCAGGCAAATCGTTGAGAGTAACCGACAGCCTTGGCTTCTCAAATTTTGAATTTGCGGTGCGTTCAACCGACAAAAAATCTGATTTCAACATTGACTGGGACAATTTAAGATCACCACTGAGTAACAAAGGAAGCGTAGAAGGAGAGCTGCTGTTCGGCACCGACCAATTTCTGCTTAGCAATCACAAATTTGAGGCAACCATCAACGACAGCACCTGGCTGCTGGAAAAACCCTACCAGGTAATATTTGAAAAAAACGGGGCAATTGCCGTTGACAGAATGGAACTGAAATGCAACAATCAACGACTATCAGTGGAGGGAAGACTCGCCCGGCAATCTGCTGACAGCCTGGTGATAGAAGCCGACAACGTAATTTTCGAACAGTTCAATCCTCTTTTGCAGCTCTGGAACCTCAATGTAAAGGGCAATCTAAACGGGCACATGGCCCTAAGCCGGGTTAACAGTAATCTGGTATTTAACGGCCGGATGGACATTCAGCAATTTGTTCTGAACAAAAACGCCATAGGTGAGATGCAGGTCTTTACCCGGTACAATGCCGGAGATCAGCAGATCTCATTAAATGGATTTACATCACTGGGGCTGGTGGATGAGTTTGGCAGACAGGCAAAAAACATATCCTTTAATGGCATCTACCATCTCGACCGCAAAAGCGAATCTCTTGACCTGGATTTTGCAGCCAGACCGGCCAATCTCAGTGTACTCAATCCCTTTCTTGAAGATATCATAACAATAAACAAGGGATTTGTAAACGGTGAAGGTAAGATTCACGGCACACCATCTGAGATTAAAATTGATGGCGCCTTTAAACTCTTCAACAGTGAAGTGAAGGTTGATTACACAAACGTAACCTACAACATTACAGGCTTAATTGAGGTTATGCCCGATCAGATCAGGTTCAGCGATCTGCTTGTAAGGGAAAAAGGAACCCGCACAGCGCCACAGGGAACAGTGAACGGCAATCTCTTCCACCGGAACTTCAGTGACCTGCAGATCGACTACGACATTTCTTACAGGAATATGCTTGTGATGAACACCACCGAAAAAGATAACAGTACGTTTTATGGCAGGATCTATGGCAGCGGTAATGTGGGCATTTATGGATTTATAAACGATCTGCACATGGTGATTGTTGACACCACAAAAAAGAACAGCCAGTTCTTTCTGCCACTTGATGGTCCGGCCGAGATAGGCGAAAGCGACTTTATTCACTTCGTAAAACGCGATACGGTGAAGGTGAGGCAAAGTAAAACACTTTCAGGTTTTGATCTGGATATGCGCATCCATGCCACTCCCGACGCACAAGTGCAGATCATTCTGGATAAACAACATGGCGACATGCTGAACGCTCAGGGACAGGGCGATCTGCAACTTCGTCTTAACACCCTGGGTAAGTTTGAGATGTTTGGTGATTATATACTTACCAATGGTTTTTATCTTTTTACGCTTGAGAACGTGATAAATAAACGTTTTGATATTGAACCCGGCAGTTCCATCTCGTGGAGCGGAAATCCCTACAACGCAGAGATCAGCATTACCACCAAATACAGGCAGCGAACTTCTATCGCCACACTGTTAAATGACCAAACCGGAGCATACAGCGGCAGGGTACCTGCAGAATGCAATCTGCTCATCAGCGGCAGACTTCAGTCTCCGCAGATCAAATTAGGGCTTGATTTCCCAACCGTTGATGCTAATGCCCGTGCCAGGATAGCCAGTGTACTGAGCGACGAAGCGGAACTCAACAGACAGGTATTTTCTTTCCTGCTTTTCAGAAGTTTTGTAAGCCCTCTCATCTTCAACAACCAGGGCGGGGGTGTTACGGCACAGGGAGCCGCAGTTTCTACAGGCAGCGAAATGCTCAGTAACAGAGTCTCAGACTTTCTGAACACCTATTTTGGCAATTTAACCGGCATAAACGATCTGCAGCTGGGTTTGAACTACCGCCCCGGCAGTCAGGCTAACAGCGACGCGGTTGACCTTGCTCTGAGCAAGCAGTTCTTGAACAATAAAATAACCGTTGACGGCAATTTTGGCGTGAACAATCAGTCAACGCAGAACCGTAATACCGGCGGACTGATAGGTGACGTGAACATTGACTACAAACTCTCGGAAGATGGCCGCTACCGTCTTAAAGGATTTAACCGCAGTAACGATAACGCGCAGATAACTATTGCCGGCGGACCATATACCCAGGGAATTGGCTTTTTCTACAGGGAAGAATTTGAGACCTTCCAGCAATTGTTTAAACGTTACCTGAAGAAGGTGAATCGTAACCGTGATTTGAAATAGCTGAAGTATCAGAATGAAGGCGGCTGTTAAGCAACCCCCCACGGGCAATCAGTACCAGCGCCACTATCATAAACACATGTGCAAGATCTTTATAATTGAACCATTCGTGAAATGAGATCCGCAGAGAGTGTACCAGAATTGACACAAAAGAAGCCACTATTCCCCATACAATCAGAAGACTGCCTCTCTCGGCACGGTTTCTCCATGCTTTCAGGTAAACCACCAGCGAGTAAATCAGGGTGAGTCCGGCGTTGATCTTGATTAATAAAAAATCGCCTTCTATATAACTGAAGATCAGGAGGGCCACAATATACAATGCGGCCAGCACAAAAATGCTCTTTGGCCGGGCACGGTGTGCGGTGGCGTGGATCCAGGTTGACCAGAAACAAAAGAAAATAGAAAAGAGGCTCATGGCATTCATCAGAAAAAACATGGAATTAAAGAACCTTTGCCCCAGCTGAAAATGCACACTGTGGCAAATGGCGCCAAAGATCCCCCCTATGCCGATCAGCAGAATGAACCATGCCATTTTTCTGGCATAATCAGTACGTGCAGCAATTAGCCTGAAGAAATACACAAGTGCCAGAACCAGCATGATCGTATTGGAAACAATGATCATGGGCTCAAAAAGCAGGAAACCCCTGAAAGGTATGTACGTGTAATCGAAGTTCAAAAAAGCAAAACTAGGATTTTAATCCTCACCACCCGCGCTTTTTTGTTTAGCATTATTATCTTCTTCAGGCTCTTCTGCTTCCTCCTCATCCTCTTTTCTGAAAATATGGCTTAGTTTGCCGGTCAGTGCCTTCACCTGCGCGTAATGCTGTTCAATGGCAGGCGCTCCAATTTCACCAATGGTACCGGCCTGAAGGGTTTTTTGTATATCCGGATAGAACAAGACAAAACTCGTAAACTCATTTTGTTTATTAAGTTTCCTCGCAAGGTCCTCAAAATGATAATTGTGACTTAGTGTTTGTTTACGTGCGCTTAAGAAAACAAACAGGTCATCGGCCTTCACATTATCTGTTACTGAGAATTGTTCAAAGCCCGGAACGGTGTTATAAGCGTAAAATCTTTTGGTCCTGTCGTTGATCAGGGCTGCAAAGTCATCTACCGACGACCTTAGGCCATACACCAGTTTTTCATTACCCAGCTGTTTAAGCAGGATATTTATTTTTTTAACTGCCCTCGGAAAGCCATTTTCCAGTTCGCAGTTAGGGGTAAGGACCACTATTACCCGGTTAAATGTGTTTAGCGGCTGCAAAATTTTACTTATCACTATGGCCTGTCTTGATTTGATAAGCAGATTGGTTGCTTTTGTACCGAAAAGCACATTGGTGCCGCTCTGTTGAGCTTTGTGGCTGATGAGAATGTCTGAAATATTATAGGCTCTTGCTGTGCGCACAATACCGTCCACAATACTCAGATCTACTTTTTTCAGCACCTCCACCTTTTGGTCGCCGCTTGCGATCTGCTCGGCCACACCTTCGGCAACTTTTCGCACAATATTTATCTTCTCATCGGCTTCGGCGTCATCCTCTACAATGGACAGCGGGTACACAGGTTCCTGGGATGCAGGATCTTTGATAAGAAGCGCAAGATCGATCAGCCGCTGTATATTATCTGGATTACTAACCGGTATCAAAATACGTTCTGTTTTTTCACTCACCCGCCGACCGCCTTCCTTTTCATGGATGGCAATCTTCCTGGCAGCCTTCTCACTAACAAAGGAACTGATCAGGCATGAAATGAGGATAAGAATGATTGTGGCGTTTATCACGTTCTGGTTAAAGAGCTGCAGGTCGAACCCCACCTTGATAATAGCCAGTGTTGCCGCGGCATGCGAAACGCTCAGGCCAAACATGATGTTTTTTTCGTAGCGGGAATACCCATAGATAACACCGGTAAGCCAGGCAGCAATATACTTGGTAAATACACCCACCAGACAAAGAATACCGGCAAACAGCAAGGCGCTGCTTCCCTGAAAAAAGAGTCTGATATCGACAAGCATGCCTGCGCTGATCAGAAAAAACGGGATAAATAGGGTGTTGCCGATAAAAACGATGCGGTTCATCAATATTCCGGTATGCGGAATCACTTTGTTTAAACCCAGTCCCGCCAGAAAGGCACCTATAATGGGTTCTACCCCTGCCAGTTCGCTGAAAAAACCGGAAATAAAAACCACAGCCAGCACAAAAATGTAATGTGAGCCGGCCTGCACTTCAATGTGCCTGAAAAACCATCTGCTAATACGCGGCAACAGATACAATGTGGCAAAAAGCAGCAGCAGCATAGAAACTATGATGCCGATCCAGAAACCGCTGTGAATACCTTCGGTTACTACGCTTGTGATAAAACCCAGCAGGATCAGGGCAGCCGAATCAGTGATGATGGTTCCCCCAAAGGTTACCTGCACTGCCCGGTTCTTCACAATTCCCATATTGCTGACTATTGGATAACTCAGCAGGGTATGTGTGCTGAAGATACTGGCCAGCAGCAATGCAGACCAGGTGCTGAACCTGAACACATAAATACAAACAGCATACCCAATGCAGATCGGTATAAAAAAAGTGAGAGCGCCAAACACCAGGCTTTTGTTGCGGTTGTGCCTGAACTCCTGCATGTCAATCTCAAGACCGGCAAGAAACATAATGTACAACAAACCGGTAGAAGAGAGCAACTCAAAACTGGCAGTTGATCTGATCACGTGAAGGCAGTTGGGGCCAATTATCATGCCTGCCATAATTAACCCTATGATTCCCGGAACTCTGAAACGTTTAAAAACAAGAGGGGCAAATAAAATGATCAGAAGTGTAACCGCCAGTATCAGCACAGGGTTGGAGAGTGGCAGGTACTTGCCCAGCAAGGCCTGCAGCCTGTCAAGATAGGTGGAGAGTGACGACATGGTTTTTAATCTTCAGGTGCCAGGTCAAGTACATAGCGGCTTCTGGTACCACTAAAGATCTGGCCCAGACTTCGTACCCTTAAATTGAGCCGAACCCCGCCGCTAAAACATACATCAAGCAAACTAAGGGCGCGGTATCCTTCTGATACACCCACCCGCATTTTAAACTCTCCGAAAAAACTGAGGTACTTAACATGATGCTCAATACCCACTCCGGTATTAACACCTAGCCAACGTGTACGCACCTGGGTGTTTGGTTCATACAGTGCACGAAGGTTCAGGTGGTCGTTTGTGCCGGTAAAATACCCGTCGAACACATTATAGCTGAACCCGGCAAGCGGATAGAATTTTGTTTTGCCATTAAGGGTGCTGCTCAGAAAATTAAGATTGACCTCCCAGCTGTGGGCCCGCACATTCAGCCAGGTTGGTTTGATGTTTATGGACTGATAAACACTATATTCAGTATTGAAACGGATTACACGAGTAAGACCATATACCATATTAAAACCCCAGCCCCGCGCATCATTGTCTTCTTTAATATTACGGGTAAGAAACAACACGCTGCGTGAGCGGCACACTCCAAATGCCAGTCTGCTGCTGCTCATCTTTTTTCTGGCGGGAGGTTTCACCATCCTTAACTGCCCCTGCATTACAGAAGAGATACATAATATCACAATAAGCAACCGTTTTGCTGAAGCCATTATTACAAAATTAGTTTAATTTAGGGCCGCAGCACGGCTGGCGGCTAAAATTTGTTAAGTGGTCACTGGCTACCGGCCTAATCTGTATTTTTAACAAAGATGAAATATCTCACTCTGACCCTCATTTTTTCCCTTTTCTTTGTTTCCGGTGGCAAGGCGCAGGACGAATCCAAGAAAACCAGGCTTGTTCAGTTTTCAGGAGTTGTGCTGGATGAAGACAGCCTTACGCCAATACCCTACGTTTCTGTACTGGTAAAAGGCACAAAAAGAGGAGCCGTGACTGATTTTTTCGGTTTTTTTAATATGGTGATCAGTCCCGGTGATGAGTTGGAATTTTTCAGCATTACACATAAGCCCGGAAGTTATGTTACCAGCGACACCATGAGCCAGAAGTACTATTACGCCATTCAGGTGCTTCGAAAAGACACTGTAATGCTTTCAACCGTAGAGGTGTTCCCCTGGCCTACACGCGAGGATTTTAAAAGGGCTTTTCTCGCGCTTGACCTTAACGACAGTGATGCGGAGAGAGCCGATCAGAACCTGGAGAGGGAAGCTCTGACATATCTCGAAAGAAACCAGACTGCCAGTGCTGCGCTTAATCACAAGCAGGTGATGCAGGCCTATTACACCAAGCTTTACACCACCGGTCAGCAACCCAGCATTCATCTTTTAAATCCTGTGCGCTGGGCTCAGTTTATTGACGCCTGGCGTAACGGTAAATTCAAGGCCGAGAACAAAAGGTAATTCACCCTCTTCTCCTTTTTTTATTCGCTTTTCCTATACTTCTTTTGGATTTCCGCAGCTGCCTTTTTGCTTCCTTTTGCTGTTTTTTAACGTGGGATTTATTTTCCCTTGCCATTTTGGAGCTGGGCTTGTCTTTGCCCTTGCGGTCGAGATATGGGTTGTAAGACATGCGCTTGCTTTTCCAACGTGTCCATATTTTATAACGCTCCCTTTTTTCACCCAGTAATTCATCCTGCGATCTGCAGGAAGGAAGAATAAAAACAATTACCAATATGCAGACCAGAAATCTCACGGTACAAATAACGTTTTATTCAGTCAAAGTTACAATTGGAGAGAAATACTAATAGAAAAATTCTAAATTCTAAAACTTTAAATACTAATGCCGAAAGCTATAGACTCTAAATACTAATGCCGATAACTATCGGCATAAATACTAATATCGCTCCCAACTTCCAGTGTTCCGCTTAGTGCCTACTGCTCCTGCAAACTGCCAACTGCTCCCTACTCTACGGAGCTCTGGATAAGCACCTCCCGGTATTTTTCGAGTATGGTAGATTTAGAGATAAACCCTTTGTACACGCCTTCAAAAACTACGGGAATATTCCACAGGTGCGATTCATCAAATAATTTCATTGCAGAACGAATGTCGTCGCGTTCTGTTATTACATATGAAGGACGTCGCATAAGTTCCATCACGCTGATCCGATCGTACAGCTCCTGCTTGAACATTATGTCCCGCACATCATCAACGGTGATCAGTCCCCGCAATTTATCTTCTTTGTCGGTAACGGGAAATACATTTCGTTTTGACACCGAAACCACCTCTATCACCTGTCTCAATTTACCATCAAAAGGTACTTCAGAAAAATCATTTTCAACAAACTGAGAAAGATCTATATTGCTGAGGAGATAGGAATCAGTATCAGTAACCACTATCTTTTCCCGCATGGCAAGTTTTGTCATGTCAATACTTAATGGCATAAAATATTTAGAAACCGCGTAACTCAGCGCCGATACTATCATGAGAGGGATGATCAGCTCGTACCCACCGGTAACTTCGGCAATGATAAAAATTCCGGTTAGCGGGGCGTGAAAAACGCCACTTAAAATTCCGGCCATGGCAACAAGGGTAAAATTGCTTACAGGCAGGTCGGTTATTCCCAGGTCGGTAAGCAGTGAACTGAATATAAAGCCAACAAATGCACCCATAAACAAAGCCGGTGCAAAGTTACCGCCATTACCACCGCTGCCAAGTGTTAATCCTGTGGCAACAGGTTTAAACAAAACAACCAGCAGCAGAAGCACATACAACAAAGGCCTGCTGATGTTATCGATAGAAAAAGCTGATTGTACAAAAAGATCGTTCGCCAGAAGGTCAGACAGTTGTTTAATACTATGATATCCTTCCCCGAAAAGAGGGGGGAAAAAGAGTATCAGCACATACAGACCCACGCCTCCAATCAGCACTCTTTTGGCGCGGCTGAAATTGTTTTGTTTCAGATATTTTTCGGTAGCCAGAAAAACCCTGGTATAATAAAATGAGAAGATCCCGCAAACCAGTGCAAGCAGAAAATAAAAGGGCACATTCAGATAATCGAAAGGTTCCTGAAGGTTAAAGTGCAGCAAAACCTCCTCTTCCAGAATAACCTTTGAACAAAGTGCCCCGGTTGCGGCAGAAATAAGAATTGGTATAAAAGCCGAAATATTCGCCTCCACAAGCAGAACTTCAAGTGCAAACAAAACTCCGGCAATTGGCGTGTTAAATGCACCGGAAATACCGGCGGCCGCCCCACAGGCAAGCAACAGTGTTCGCTCTTTATAACTGAGTTTGTAAGCTCTTCCGAAATTTGAACCTATGGCGGCTCCGGTGGTTACAATGGGAGATTCCAAACCTGAACTGCCTCCAAATCCCACCGTTAAACCTGCGGTAATTACATGGCTGTAGGTTTGATCCTTGGGCAAAATACTAGATTTCTTTGCAATGCTGTGCAGGATATTGGTCATGCCTTTGCCAAGCTTGCCATTATTTAAGTATTTCACAAACAGCACACACAGGGTTATTCCAATAAGAGGAAAGAGCGCTATGTAGAGTTGTTTATCACGCGACAATACAGTTACGTTCCGCAGGATCATGTGTACAAACTGCTTCAAAAGCACCGCGGCAAGTCCGGCTGTTAAACCAATCAATATAGAACTGAAAATTACAAACTGCTTCGGCGTTAACTTTTGCTGTACCCATGTGAGCAGCTTGTTGCCACGGAAAAGAAATGAGAGCCTGAAGCGCATAAAATTCAAATGTAAGATTTTCCATTTTGCGGACAATAAAAATAAAGCTGAACAACGGGCCCACAGGTACTATTGCTTACCGGCCGACCAGGTCTGGAGCATCACATTCAGCCATGTTGCCTGTTCACAACACGCAGCAACTCCTATCTTTAATTAGTTTGGCTTTATCATTTGGGGTGTTCTCCCCTCTTTTGAGTACCTTTATAAACTATGAAATGGAACAAAACGCGGGAGAGTCTGCCTGCTGATCAGCAGGAAATACTGATAAGGTATGCCGGTACTGTTAATATGGCTAAATATGTAGCTGAAAAAAGGTCTTTTCTGATGCAGAATGGCAGCGCAATATCGGTCGAAAGAGAAATAATTGAATGGATGCCTGCCGGGAATTCTGCAAATTAGTTTCCCTTAACCTGTTTAATCAAATATTTTGCCGGGATTCAGGATCCCTCTTGGATCGAACACTTTTTTTATTCCGCGCATCAGGTCAAGATGCCCCTGGCTGAACACAATCGGCAGATATTTTTTTTGTACAAGCCCAATTCCATGCTCACCGCTTATGGTGCCTCCCAGTAACTTACAGAGCCTGAATATTTCTGTTATTCCATTGGGCAGCACATTTTTCCAGGTTTCAGCATCCAGGTCACCCTTTATGATGTTTACATGCAGGTTGCCATCTCCTGCGTGGCCATAACACACAGACTTAAATCCATACTTTAGGCCAATTTCTTTTACACCGGCAAGCAGCCGCGGAAGTTCTGCCCGCGGTACCACCGTATCCTCTTCTTTATACACACTGTTACTTTTAACTGCCTCACCAACCTTACGCCTGATCTTCCACAACGCGTTTTTCTGATCAGCACTTTCAGCAAACAAAATTTCGTCGCAATTGTGACGCTGCATCACTTCGCCTATTTTTTCGCAATCCTGAAGCAGCAATTCTTTATTGTTGCCGTCAACTTCCACCAGCAGCAAGGCCTGCCATTCTGGCTTAATATCAAAATTAACTTCCCCGCTGTACTTCAGGCTCCAGTCTATGGCATCTCTTTCCATAAATTCCATGGCACTTGGTGTAATACCGGCCCTGAACACGGCTCCCACGGCCAGACAGGCATCTTCAGCGCTTTTAAATGGCACCAGCATTAACAGATCGTGGGCGGGCAAAGGCAGAAGCTTAAATACGATTTTGGTAACCACCGCCAGGGTTCCTTCGCTGCCTACCATAAGGTGAGTGAGGTTATAACCTGTGGAGTACTTCAGCGTGTTGGCCCCGGTCCAGATGACCTCACCTCCCGGCAAAACCACCTGCAGATTTAAAACATAATCGCGCGTGGTACCATATTTTACGGCCTTGGGTCCTCCGCTGCTGTGTGCAATATTTCCGCCCAGACTGCAGCTTCCCCAGCTGGCAGGATCAGGCGGGTAAAAGAGTCCCCTCTTTTTTACCTCTTCCTGAAAAACGTAATTAATTACGCCGGGTTCAACTGTAGCCTGAAGGTTCCGTTCATCTATCTCAATTATCCTGCTGAATTTTTCCATGCTCAGCAGCACACCTCCCTTTACCGGCAGGGCCCCGCCGCTTAATCCCGTGCCGGCGCCCCTGGTAGTAACCGGAATGTGGTTGTGGTGACATACTTTCAGTATTCCCGAAACCTCTTCAACCGAAGCAGGACGAAGCACCAGTTCAGGCAAAAAATGTAGATCCTCTGTTTCATCCCGTCCATACCTGTGAATATCTTCAGCTGCCAACAGTACTTTGTCATCACCCACAATCTCACGCAACTGTTCAACAACTGCCGTACTTACCTTATTGTATTTGTATTGCTCCATTTTTTTCAGATGCACATTTATTTATGGTCACGGTGTTTACTAAGGTCTAAAGTTACTAAGTTTGACAGCTTTAATAATAGCGCTTAAGTTCTTGTTCATAAATACACATACGCACCAGCAGCTATATGATGCAAAGATCGAACTGGTAAATATTTCGCCGGGAGAGCGCAACAAACCCCGGTTTTACAGCTATGGTATTCATCCCTGGCACCTCGATGAAAACAACTACAGGCTGCAGCTTGATGAACTTAATAATGCAGTTCGCGAAAAACCCTGTCTTGCCATTGGCGAGTGTGGCATGGATAAACTCGCGAAAACCAACATTGAACTGCAGAAAAAAGTCTTTAATGCTCAGGTGAAAATTGCCAACGAAGTAAAAAAACCGCTCATTATACATTGCGTAAAAGCTTTCAATGAGTTGCTTAACTGCCTTAACCTTGCTGACAACAAAGTACCGGTAGTTATTCACGGCTTTAACAACAATGAGAATATCGCGCGGCTGCTGGCCGATCACGGTTGTTATTTTTCATTTGGCAAAGCATTGCTGGCCTACGATTCTAATGCCGCAAAGGCCCTGAAGAGTGTAGGCCGCAAACGATTTTTTCTTGAAACAGATGAAGCCGACATCTCTATCAAATATATTTATTACAAGGCAGCAGAATTGCTTGGAATAGATGAAGACATATTACGACTGCAAATGCAGGCAAATTTTGAGGAAGTGTTTAAAATAAAGAGTTGACTATGGATACTGGATGGATGGAACGTACAGCCCTGCTGGTGGGAGATAAAGGGATAGATAAACTTGTAAAAGCGCATGTACTTGTGGTAGGTTTGGGCGGAGTAGGTTCCTACGCGGCTGAAGCGATAGGAAGAAGCGGTGTGGGCAAAATGACCATTATTGATGGCGACACCGTTGATCCCACAAACCGTAACAGACAACTTCAGGCACTTTCAACAACACACGGAGAGAACAAAGCCAGGCTGATGGCTGAACGGCTGAGGCAGATCAACCCGGAAATTGAACTGGATGTAATCGATCAGTTTAAAGATCCGGATGCCATGAAGGAATTTTTAAAACAAAAATTCAGCTACGTGATTGACGCTATTGACAGTATTTCGCCTAAACTTTATCTGCTGCAAACGGCTTACTACAACAACCAGAGAATTATTTCAAGTATGGGAGCAGGCGGCAAAATGGATCCAACACAGATCAGGGTTGCTGATATTTCAGAAACCGATGTCTGTCCCATGGCACAATACGTCCGCAAGCGCCTGCGCTACATGAATATTTACAAGGGTATAAAATCGGTGTACAGCCCCGAAATTCCAGCCCGGCATTCGATAATGCGCACCGACGGCAGCAAATATAAAAAGTCGGCATACGGCACTATATCTTACCTGCCGGCAGCGTTCGGACTCACCTGCGCCTCGGTGGTGATAAGGCATATTGTAGAATGGCAGGAGAAGAAAGGGACGGAAAAGATCAAAAAAAATCCCTGAATTCTCATCCAGGGATCTACCAGTTTGGTGAATGACTATTTAGTTGGCAGTTACCACATAATAACTGTTGAATTCATTGATGGCGCGTATAACTGCATTCTCATCAAAATTAAATTTATCAAGATCAGACCAGATCATTGGCTGATCTTTCATGTAATTCTTTAGATCCTTTTTATAGAATTTAGTTGAGATCTTGTTCACCTCTTTCAGTTTTGCATCTGCAGCTTCGGCCCTGGTATCCTGCATATAGTATTCAGTTTCTATTCCAGGTACTCCGTCAACCTTTCCGTTAAAGCGTCGCTTAAAGAAATTAAGACGTCCTTCAGCTAGCCGCTCAACATACATGGTCTCATTTCTCTCACCAAGACGTACAAAATGTTTGCCCTCAAAACCATAAGCTTTGGCTTTTAACGGCATTACCGGCATAAGTTTTCCTCCTTTTTCCGGTTTAAAACTGAAGTTCTGATAAAACTCAGTTTCGTCCTCAGGGTTAGTACGAACCTCTCCTTTTACCGTATCACCTTTTTGGTTTACATAGTAACCAGGCGACGTCATAGGTTCCATTTTAGGCGCCTTTTTCTGTCCGGCAGCAGTAAAAGCAGAGGCTGCCAGAAGCAAAACAATAATTCTCTTCATTTTTAGTGTGTTAGTGGATTTCGATTTATCAAATATAGCCGAATTCAGTATCTGAGCTAGCCCTGCCTCAGTAAATTGTGAAATTTTTACTTAAAAATCCCCTAAAACCGACTGGTTTCAGGGGATTTCTATCAGGCTTTGCGTTCCAGTACTTCATCAATCATACCGTACTCTTTGGCCTCCTGTGCAATCATCCAGTAATCACGATCGCTGTCGGCCCAGACTTTTTCAAAGGTCTGACCGCTGTGGTAGGCAATGATTTCGTAAAGTTCTTTTTTTAATTTCTGTATCTCACGTGCAGTGATCTCAATATCGCTGGCCTGCCCTTCGGCGCCGCCGAGTGGCTGGTGAATCATTATCCTGGCGTGTTTAAGAGCGGTGCGTTTACCTTTGGCACCGGCACATTGTAATACGGCACCCATACTGGCAGCCATTCCGGTGCAGATAGTTGCAACATCCGGCTTAATGATCTGCATGGTATCATAAATACCTAAACCTGCATAAACACTTCCTCCGGGAGAATTTACGTAGATCTGTATATCTTTTTTTGCGTCAACACTTTCAAGAAACAAGAGCTGAGCCTGAACAATATTGGCTACCTGATCATTTATTCCTGTTCCAAGAAAGATGATCCTGTCCATCATAAGTCGCGAAAAAACGTCCATCTGCGCTACATTCAGCGAACGTTCCTCAATAATGTATGGCGTAAGTGACGATTGTATGCGGGAAGTATACCTGTCGTAAGTGAGGCTGCTGATATTGGCGTGCTTAGTGGCATACTTTCGGAATTCATTGTTATCAAACATATTTTGTGTTTTAATTGTTTTCAAAAATAGAGTATAGCAGCCAAGCAGCAAATACAATGCTAAATAATTATTAACGCTAATTTGTCATGAACGCTGTCAGCTTTATGTAACGAACCGCTCAGACTACGCACTTATTCACCTTTTTTTGTTATTAAATAAATTGATACTGAATCTCTTAGCGGATAAAATTCCCCACTTTTACACAAACGTGAGCCATGCGCGACATGTATTGTATATTGAACGGTCATCTTATCAGCATTTACGAGCCTACCGTATCATTTGCCAACCGCGCCTTCCGTTACGGTGATTCGCTTTTCGAAAGTATTAGAGTGTGCAACAATAAAGTAATGTTTCTCCGCGATCACCTTAACAGGCTCAAGCTGGGCATGACTGTCTTGCGCATGAACCTTCCAGCGGAATTAAATACCGATAACATTCTCGATTTTATTATGCACCTGCTGAAGCAGAACAACCATGCGCCTCATGCACGCGTCCGGCTAACTGTGTTCCGCAACGATGGCGGACATTACACCCCGGAAACGAACGACATTTCCTTTCTGATAGAAAGCACTGAACTGGACGCCGGCTATGAACTCAACCAGCGTGGATATGGCGTGGACCTTTTTGCCGATATCAAGAAGCCTGTAAATAAACTCTCTAACATTAAAACAGGCAATGCGCTTATACCTGTGATGGCAGGAATTGCCAAACAAAGTATGAAGCTCGACGAATGTTTGCTCGTAAATGAACACGGAGCCATTTGCGAAAGTATCAGTTCTAATCTCTTTGTTGTAAAAAACGGCACCATCTTTACCGTGCCGCTTGCAGATGGCTGCGTGGCAGGAGTAATGCGAAAACAGGTATTACACATTTCGGCAGAACACAAGATCCTGGCATTCGAAAGTCCGGTTACCACCTACACGCTCATGAATGCAGACGAAGTGTTCTTAACCAACACCATTCAGGGTATAAGATGGGTGGGACAGTTTAAAGACCGATTCTATACCAATAAAATGGCGCAGTTTTTCAGTGAAAAACTGCAGGAGATGACGCATTCAAACTCAGACCTGCTCTAAAAGATCACACATCTGCCTGGTTAACTCATGTCGGCTGAAACGGTTGATCTGCTCAGGTCGGGATGGCAACACCTGGCCGGCAAACAGGGCAAGGATATAATTCCTGAGCTGTACCTCATCGGTAAAATCGCTTATTACACCGGCAGAAGTTTCTCTTAAAACCGCGGCCAGGTCGCCATCTGGGGGGCCAATTGCCAGTACCGGCACTCCTGTAGCCATGTACTCAAATACCTTCCCGGTGAGAATACCTCTGGCGTTTTTAGTGTTGTTAACCAGCAGCAGGAGTACCTTGCTTTTTCTCTGTTCGCGCATCACCACATCGTGTGGTTGATATTCAATGTATCTGGTGTAAAAATCGAGCCCATGTCGGGCAATCTCCTCCTTTACAAAATAATCAACCTTACCTACCAGCTTAATCTCAAGCAAGGCCCTGAAAGCGGGATTCTCGGCTACCAGTTCCTGCAGAACTTTCCAAAGCACAGCCGGGTTCCTGTCTTTAACAAGACTGCCGATATGAGCGATACTGAAACGGGGATCTTTCTGCACTTCTTCTGCAAGCAGATCTGCAGCATCAAACCCATTGGTTATGACATGAAATTTATCAACATCCTTTCCCCCACCCTGCACGTACATTGATCTGAACTCATCGCTCATGGTTGGGCCGATGCTCACCACCTTATCTGCATATTTAAGAACCTGCAATTCCATTTCGTGGTGCAGTTTGTCGGCTTTTTTCCCAAGCATCAGCTGACCATAAAAATCAATATTTGTCCAGGGGTCTCTGAAATCGGCGAGCCATTTAACTTCGGGCATTTTCCTTTTTAAGCCCAGCGCAATCATGTGCATGCTGTGGGGTGGTCCGCTGCTTATTATGTGACGGATATCATGGGCCTTAAGGTATTTTTCGAGATATTGAGTGCTGGGTTTGATCCAGAAACGGCGTGCATCAGGCACAAAAAAATTGCCCCTGATCCACACGCTCAGTTTTTCAGCCAGGCCACGGCTCTTTTTTTCAGAAAGAAATGAACCCGCAATTCTGTCATTCTGCGCTCTGCCGCTAAACCTTTTATAAAAGGAATATGGTTCCCAGATAGCACGTTTTATCACTACGGTGTCTTTAGGGACATCGCGAAAAAGACTTTCGTCCACAGCCGGCATTTCAGGATTTAAAGCGGTGTAAACTACTGGTTCCCAACCATAAAAGCGCATGTATTTCACAAATTTCAGCCACCGTTGTACACCTGCCCCACCTGCCGGGGGCCAATAATACGTGATCACAAGCACTTTTTTCATAGAGGAGCATAAAACTACTATTTTTTGTTACTGAAGGGCCGCCACCCCGGTGTACTTAAATCGTCCCCGTAGGCAATCTTAACAATAATTGGTTCCGGCCTGAATGAAATTTGCGGGATCTCTTGCTATTGATAAGATATTTCGTTAATTTTGAGTCAGTATTTAAACGAATAAAAATTTAAGCTTCCCTATACTCCAGTCTGTTCAGACACAAATGCAATTCGTTTAATTTTCAGTTTTTTCCGGAATTTTTACAAAAGCAGCTGTTTCGCAGATACGAATTAAGAAGGTTGTCTTAAATCACAAGATACAAGCCGGTGGGTGATCCCTTTTTTACCACAGGCTTTTCAGGTAAATATTAAGAAAGGGAAAAAAAATAAAAAACAAAACAAATGGAAAAAGGTACAGTTAAGTTCTTCAACCAAACCAAGGGTTTCGGTTTCATTAAAGTTGATGGAAGCGGAAAAGAAGTATTCGTTCACGTATCAGGGATCAAAGAAGAGATCCGTGAGAATGACGAAGTAGTTTTTGAGATCCAGGAAGGTAAAAAAGGACCAAACGCAGTGAATGTTAAACTGGCGTAATCCTGCCTGTTAATTTAAATTGCGAGTAAAGTCATATAAAAATGGCTGAAGATAACATCAGCGGCCATCTCAGTTTGAAATAAATTTCGCTTATTCAATTAACAACAAAACCCGTCCGGTGAGCCGCGACGGGTTTTTGATTTTATACTGAGCGGCGGGTTTATACCGTCATTATCTCCTTTTCCTTCTGGGCGATATGTTTCTCAACCATTGCCACAAAATTATCGGTGTGCTGCTGAATCTTTTTATCGGCATCTTTTGCTTCATCTTCAGGCAGCCCCTCTTTCTGAAGCTTTTTAACCTGCTCCATCGACTCCTTGCGTACATTGCGGATCCCCACCTTGGCATCCTCTCCAAGGCTCCGCGCTGTTTTGGTAAGATCTCTGCGACGCTCTTCAGTAAGCGGAGGCACAACAATGCGAATTATTACACCATCATTCTGGGGATTAAGCCCCAGATTTGCCATCATAATCGCTTTTTCTATGGGCGTAAGCATTGATTTTTCCCAGGGCTGGATGATTAGTGTCCGCGCATCCTGGCTGTTTACACTGGCGGTGTTACTAATGGGCACTTTACTTCCATAATAATCTACCATCACATTTTCAAGCATTACAGGATTGGCTTTGCCTGCTCTTACCTTTTGCAGCTCTACTTCAAGATGTGAAATAGCCTTTTCCATCAATGATCTGGTGTTGTCGAGTATGGTTTTAACGTCGGACATAAAAAAATTTTGTACAAAAATAAAAATTAAGGCCGGGTGGCAGCTTATTATTTTCAACGCTGCAAGAAGTAATTGTCAGGCCCTGAGTGCTACACTTTCTCCTTCACTGTGTAAAGTTCGCAAAGTTTGTCGATGGTAAAATCTATTTCCTCCCTGGTGGTATACTTGCTAAAACTAAACCTTATTGACGGTCTTGACATATCTGCGCCGAGGTTTCTCAGCACATGACTGCCCTGGTTGCTGCCGCTGCTGCAGGCACTGCCGCCGCTGGCAGCCACACCCATAATATCCAGGTTAAAAAGCATCATTTCGGCATCGGCATGTGCGGGTAAACAACAGTTTAAAACGGTATAAAGAGATTTTCCCGCGGCAACCTCCCCGTTAAAATCAACGCCAGGCACTTTTTCTCTCAGCCTCGAGATCATATAGTCTTTCAGCCCCTGAATGTGGTTGTGGTGCTGAGCAAGATCGCGGTAACAAATTTCAAGTGCTTTTGCCAGACCCACAATTCCCGCCACATTTTCGGTGCCTCCGCGCATGTTACGTTCCTGTGATCCTCCGTGGATCATGGGCTCTATTTTATGGCCATGATGTACATACAAAAAGCCCACGCCTTTGGGACCATGAAATTTGTGTGCCGCGCAGGTAACGTAGTGAACCTTTATTTCACGAAGATCCAGCGGGTAGTGGCCCATTGTCTGCACGGTATCGCTGTGGAAAATTGCATTGTATTTTTCGCAGATCTCACCCACCTCTTTAATGGGTAACAGGGTGCCTATCTCGTTGTTGGCATGCATCAGCGAAACAAGGCTTCTGTCATTGTTCTTCAGCAGCTCTTCCAGATGTGCGAGATCTACATTCCCACAGCCATCGGTTTTTACCCAGCTGGCCTTTATTTTTCCCGCTTTCTCCAGCATTTTAACGGAATGTTCAACCGCGTGATGTTCGATGGGACAGGAAATAACGTGCTTAATATTGTAGGTCTCGATACACTGCCTGATGGCCATGTTATCTGCCTCAGTACCACCCGAGGTAAAAAAGATCTCTGCCGGGGTAACGTTCAGCAACCGGGCCACTGTTTTACGTGAATTTTCAATGGCTGATCTGCTTTTTCTTCCAAATGCATGTATAGAGGAAGGATTGCCAAAATCGTTCTGCAGGTATGGCATCATGGCCTGCAAAACCTCATCGTCGAGACGGGTTGTAGCTGCGTTATCCAGGTAAACTTTCATTGCAACAAAGTTAACCAATTACGGCGATTTATCCTTTCTCAGACAGGTTTAGCCGCAACAGACCGTATCTCGTCCATAATACGTGCGGCCAGTTTACCGGCTGAGCCGGCATCGCTGCTTTCGCTGTATATACGGATGATGGGCTCGGTATTACTTTTGCGCAGATGCACCCATTCCTTTCCAAACTCAATTTTAACGCCATCAATGGTATTTACCGGCTGCCCGCTGTATTTTGCTGCCATACGGCTGAGTATCTCGTCAACATTGATCTCGGGCGTAAGTTCAATCTTGTTCTTTGAAATAAAATACGAGGGATACGAAGCCCTGAGAGCAGTCATGGTTTTACCACTGTTTGCAAGATGTGAAAGAAATATCGCTATTCCCGCAAGGGCATCCCTGCCGTAATGAAGATCCGGCACTATCACCCCACCGTTGCCCTCTCCGCCGATCACCGCTTTGGTCTCTTTCATCATTTTAACCACATTTACCTCGCCCACGGCACTGGCTGAGTAGGAGCCGCCGGCCGCTTCTGTTACATCGCGCAAGGCTCTTGTGCTTGACAGATTGCTGACAGTATTGCCTTTACGTTTCTGCAACACGTAATCTGCAACAGCCACCAGAGTGTATTCTTCACCAAACATTTCACCATTCTCATTCACAAAGGCCAGCCTGTCAACATCGGGATCAACACTAATACCAAGCTGCGCCTTTTGTTTTTTAACTGTTTCGCTCAGCTCTTTAAGGTGCTCAGGCAGCGGCTCGGGGTTATGGGCAAAATCGCCATGCATCTTTTCATTTATCACCGTGATCTTTTTTACACCCAGAGCTTTTAACAGGGCCGGTACCGCTTCGGCACCGCTGGAATTAATGGCATCGAGTACTATATTGAAGTCGGCTTTTTCAATCGCAGCTCTGTCAACCAGATCCATTTCCAGGATCTTGGTAATGTGCGTGCCAAGGAAATCGGTTTTCCGACTGTATTTTCCCAAATCGGCAACAGCGGCATAATAAAAATCATCCTTGTCTGCCGTCTCAAGGATACTGCGCCCTATTTCGTCGCTTATAAACTCACCCTGGTGGTTCAATAATTTTAAGGCATTCCACTCACGTGGATTGTGGCTTGCAGTAATTATGATGCCTCCTCCTGCTTTTAGTTCGGTAACAGCCATCTCTACTGTAGGAGTGGTGCTGAGGCCGAGATCGATCACATCCACCCCGTAACCCACCAGCGCGCCGGCCACAATATTCGACACCATTTCACCGCTCATGCGGGCGTCGCGGCCAATTACCACCGACACTTTATCTTTTCCAGCATGCTGTTTTACCCAGGCAGCGTAAGCTGAGGTGTACTTAACTATGTCTAACGGACTTAAGCCTTCGCCTGGTTTGCCCCCTATGGTTCCTCTGATTCCGGAAATACTTTTAATTAATGTCACTATGCTTTTTTTTGATTGATAAAGGTAAAGAAGACATCCCTAAGCTGACAATATGTTTTCAACAATTGCCAGATACTGCGCAAAAAGCTACTTTTGAAAATCCCTGTGAGCAGGGCCATTGGCACCATGTTAATAAAAAACACAATTCTTCTTTTAACGCTCTTTGTAAGTACCGGCATCAAAGCGGATAAAGCAAACGAATCTGTTTTCCAGCCGGCCGTATTGATGGTTTTAGCCGCTGATGAACTTTCGGGTTTGCCGCAGCTGTCAGACAAAAGACCAAGTCCGCTGATGGAATATCTGAAAAAGCAAAAACGAAAAAGCAAAAAAGCTGTTGCTGCGGCGCTGGCATTTCCATTCCCTTTCGGAATTGTGGGATTACACCGGATCTACCTTGGTTCGGCTCCCTACGTACCGGTGGTTTACATAGGTACGTTTGGCGGCGCTTTTGGCATTCTGCCATTTATTGACTTTTGTATCCTGGTCTTCGACAAGAACATCGATCCTTATATAAACAACTCAAAGGTGTTTATGTGGGTGGAGTAAAGTCATGTGCGGGATAGGTGGTATAATAAAAAGGCAGTCTTCTGCCAGTTTGCCGAGTTTGGCAAAGCTGATGGCGGAAAGCCTTTCGCACCGTGGCCCTGACGGAGAAGGGTTTCTGGTTTCCGATCTTACTAAGTCAGTGCCCTGTACTGAAAGAAGGACAGCGCACAGCAGGAAATTCAATTATCTTCCGCACCATACAATGGAGAATGCCGGCGTTGATCCTGCACTGATACTGTTACACCGCCGTTTAAGTATTCTTGACCTCAGCGAGGCCGGACATGAGCCCATGTGTGACCAAAACGCAGGATTGTGGATCACTTTTAACGGAGAAATATACAATTACCTGGAACTTAAAAAAGAACTGGAAGAAGCCGGCTGCGTTTTCAGGTCGAGCTGCGATACAGAAGTGATCCTTTACGCCTACCGGCAATGGGGAGCTGAATGTGTACAGAGGTTCAATGGAATGTGGGCATTCTGCCTGCTTGATCTTGAAAAAAAAATATGTTTCGCCTCGCGCGACCGGCTTGGGGTTAAACCATTTTATTATGTTGAACGCCACGACCTGTTTGTTTTCGCCAGTGAACAGAAAAGTTTTGTGAGGGCCGGTATTATCAATGCAGAATTTGACCAGGAGGCGCTTCACAATTACCTGGTTAACGGATTACTTGAAACCAGCACCAGCAATTTTTTTGATGGTGTAAAGGAACTGTGGCCAGGGCACAACCTGTTTTACAACCTGCAGACGCATCAAATTTCCATCGAAAGATATTTCGACCTGAGGCAACAGCTGAATTCAGAAAATGAAGCGCTAAGTGACGCTGAACTTACAGAAAAGGTCAGAAACGTATTTGAGAACGCCATCAGGTTACGGCTGCGCAGCGATGTGGAAGTTGGCACCTGCTTAAGCGGTGGCATTGACAGCAGCGCCATTGCTGTGACCATTGCCCGGCTCAGCAGCAAACCCCTGCATTGTTTTACCGCAGCCTTCAGCGGACGTCCCTTTAACGAAGGACATTACGCATCAATTGTGGCAGATAAGATCGGTGGAGAGCATCACCTTACAGAGCCAACGATTGCGGAACTGCTGCGCGACCTCGATGAGCTGGTTTATTCGCAGGATACGCCAATATGGGACACCAGTACTTACGCCCAACACAGTGTAATGGCGCTGGCCAAGCGCAATAATATAAAAGTGGTTCTCGACGGACAGGGTGCAGATGAGTTGTTTACCGGTTATCACCACCATTTTACCGCACGGTGGAATGGTATGTTAACGAGGGGCGCTTATTCTTCTTTATACAGCGATATTGCTGCCGCCAAAGTATCAATGCCTTCCCCCTTTCTCTTCTACCTCAAAGAAAAGATCAAAGAAAAAACCGGTTCAGGAAATATATCAGAGTTCTTAAAAGATAGTTTTGTTCAATCGGGGCCGCTAATAAATCCTTTTGCATACAAAAACGATGTAAACGAACAGCTCATTGATGATATAACAAGGAGCCGGCTGAAGATCTTCTTAAAGTGTGAAGACCGATGTGCAATGTGGCACAGCGTTGAAAGCCGCACGCCCTTTAGTGACGACAAAGACCTTATCTCTCTCATGTTCTCCTTCAGGGGAGAAAGAAAAATCAAAGACGGCAGCCTCAAGTACTTTCTTAAGGAAGCTGTAAAAGAAGATCTGCCAGCGGCGATTTATCATCGTTCAGACAAAAGAGGATTTGAAACCCCCATGCAGGAATGGATAAGAGAACTGCAATCGTGTTTAAAAGAGGAGGTGTCAGCTGCCAGTTTTGCATTCATCGACAATAAAAAACTGCTGGAACGGAAAAGCTTCACAGCGAAAGAAAACAAACTGCTGTTTAAGTTTTTTGTTCTTGCCCGCTGGAAAAAAGTCTTTGCCTGAGCTTATCAGAACAACCTGAACTGCGCTCCCAGGCTTATGCCAAAACCACTCCCCCGCCAGGCACTGATCATGTAAGCTGCGCTTTGTTCGCCGCTTTGTCTTAAATTACCATAATTAAACAAAGGCAGGGAAGTACGCAGATTAAATCCAAACCGTTTCAGATAGAACCTTGGATTGAGGTAAAGAGAAAAATAAGAGCCATTACCGGTAATAAGCGTTTGTGCAAGATCATTTACATCATATTTCAGCTTCGAAAGCCCTATCTCAGTGCCTAACAACAGATCAAACCGTTTTGTTGCAATCGGATGCAGGTTAACCATCAGCAACATATCGGCAGAAGTGATATCCGCTCTGGCATTCATCACAGCATCCAGCGATCGAAAAAAGGTATTCATCTTACCCCTAAGTCCAATACCGATGAAGCGGCCTATCCCAATTTCGGCCCCAAGCGACATGTTGGAATTACCGACATTTGTCCTTACAGTAGTATCGGTGATTTCACCGCTCTGTATCGACTTATAAATATTGCGCGACTGGTAGGCCTCAATACCGGTATGAAAATCAAAAACCAGGGTGCCGCGCTGAAAAGAACGCTGGGCATAAAACCCGGTACTGAAAAAGATTAAAAAAATTGTGAGGCTTCGCATACGATCTGATTTTACAAATTCTGTGCCATGGCCTGCTCAGCGTTCAAGCACCCTGAATTCTGTTCGCCTGTTCTTTGCCTTGTTTTCAGGACTATCGTTCGGCACTTTAGGGCGCGTATCTGCATATCCCTTATAGCTGAGCCTGTCAGGATCTATGTCGCCGTTCTTAATTACATAATCCATCACCGCTTTTGCCCTGTTACCTGAAAGTGTAAAATTAAATTGACGGTCGCCGCTGTTATCTGTGTGTCCCTCAAGTATTATTTTCACCTCCTGATTATTTTTGAGGAAGGCTATCAGCTTATCGAGCTCTGCCTTGCTTTGCGGCTTCAGATCCCATTTATTCACATCAAAAAACACGTTTCTCAGTTCCACAGTACCACCGGTGTCGATAGGCTCAAGAGGGATCTCAAGTACATAGGGTTTGTTGAAGTCGGCAATGGCTTCCTTCAGACTGAAGTTATCACTATAAAACAGGTAACCCTCTTTACTGACATTTACCAGATAGTTCCGGCCCGCAGTAAGCGTAACAAGAAAAAGGCCGTCTGGTTGTGAGATGGAGGTCATCACTGTTTGCTGTCTGTCAAGATCCAGCAATTCAAAACGGGCCTGAAGAGGTTCCTTTGTTCTGGCATTAAACACCTTGCCGCGGATGTAGGTGATCTTTTCAGGTCTGAGATTTTCAGGCAACTCAAACTGATAAATATCCAATCCGCCAAAACCACCTTTTCTGTCGCTTGCAAAATAGGCAAGTCTTCCTGCAGGATCAACAAGCAGACTGTTCTCATCGGCAAAGGTATTTATGGGATAACCCAGGTTCACGGGGGTGGTCCAGTTTCCTGCCGAATCTTTCCTGCTCATAAAAATGTCCAGATTGCCCATGCCCGGATGTCCTTCGCTGCTGAAGTATAAGGTCTGGTTATCAGGGTGTATAAAAACCGACTCTTCTTTCATGGGCGTATTGATAACGGTCGACAACTTTACGGCAGTAGTGAACCGGCCCTTTTCGTCGATAGTACTCATGTAGATGTCCTGGTCCTTTACACCCCTCGAACTCCTCATTCCTCTTATAAAATATAAGGTTCTGCCATCGCTGCTAAAGCTGGGCTGTGTTTCCCAATGATTGGTGTTTATGGCAGGACCTGCATTTCTCGGTCTGCTCCATATACCTCCTATTTTCTGCGAATAAAAAATATCACAACTGCCATAACCCTGGCGGTCACTGGCCCCGTAATCACCAAATTCATTTGCGCAGCTGGCAAACAACATAATAGTGCCATCAGCCGATAAAGTAGGAGCTCCTTCGTTTCCCTGGCTGTTCACCTCAGCAATTGGTTTCCCTCTCTGCCACACATTATTTTCAAGAGTGCTGATAAAAAAATCTTCGTTCTCATAATCTGGAATTTCAGGCACTTTTAATCCACGGGTAAAAAGAAACTGTTTTCCATCAGCAGTAACAGCCGGGAAATATTCATTTAAATGCGAGTTAATACCTTCTCCCACATTCTGAGGATTAAACGGCTGAGGATTTTTTACGGCCTCAGCGCCAAATGCGGCGTTTGCCATAAGCCATTGGGCTTTTTCGCGCGTGTCGGGATTGATCCTTTCTTTTTTGAGGAACAACTCCAGACTGGTTTTTGCCTCCCCGTAACGGGCCAGGGCAAGCTGCGACTGCGCAAGAAAATAATAGGTGTTAGGAAAAAAATGCGGGTTGATCTCAAGAGCGAGGTTATAATAGTCAATAGCCTCCTGGTGTTTTTTCTGTATCTGATACAGATTTGCAAGGCCAAGTGCCGGTTCAACAAAGTTTTTGTCAGCAGCCAGTGCTTTTTTAAAACTTTTTTCTGCCTCTGCATCCTGGCTCCGTTCAAAAT
>JAEZDS010000242.1 GCA_023433205.1 Bacteroidota bacterium | reverse complement strand
ACATGATATCGATCCAGTGGCTGAACTGCGTAAAAAGCGTTCCGCCGTCAAGGTCCTGAGTGCCTTTCCAGTTGCCGGGCTTGTAATATCTTTCATCGCGGTTCCAATAGCAGTTAAGCTGCACCATAAAAATGTCGCCGATGATCTTTTCTTCCACAATTTGTTTTAACCAGACGCTTGGCGGGGAATACCTGTTTTGCATCACACAAAAAACATTGCGGTGGTGTTGCAGTGCTGAAAAGATCACCTTTTCACAATCAGCTTTGGTGAGGGCCATGGGCTTTTCCACCACTATGTGCTTATCAGCAGCCAGGGCCTGTAGTGAGTGAGTAGCATGCAAACCGTTAGGAGTACAAATATTAACCACCTCAATAGATGGTTCGGCGGCAAGCATTTCCTCAATGCTCTGATAAAAGTTTTCCTTCAGATCAGCGAGGTTCAGTTTTTCTTTGGGAAGTATGTCACATACCGCTACCAGTTCGCAGTCTTCACTGCGCCTGATCATCTCGGCATGTCTTTTACCAATGTGGCCCTGACCTGCAACCGCGAATTTAATTTTTCCCATCAGCTGATCCGTTTAACAGTATTGTTTTTCAGTTCGTACACCTGGCCACTTTCGGGGCAGGTGGCGCGCCCCATTTTATCAAAAACGAGCTTGTGACCGTATTCACTCATCCAGCCTGTTTGCCTTGCGGGATTTCCAATCACCAGCGCATACGCCGGCACAGTTTTGGTTACCACCGCGCCTGCTCCTATAAAAGCGTATTCGCCAATATCATGGCCGCATACAATGGTGGCATTGGCACCTATGCTGGCTCCTTTTCCCACCAGGGTTTTTGAATACTGCGCACGCCTGTTTACCGCGCTCCTGGGATTAATAACGTTGGTGAAGACCATTGAAGGACCCAGAAAAACATCATCTTCACAAACTACTCCGGTATAAATAGAGACGTTGTTCTGCACTTTTACATTATTGCCCAGCACCACGTCGGGCGATATCACTACATTCTGACCGAGGTTGCAGTTTTTTCCCAGTCTGCAGTTTGGCATAACATGAGAAAAATGCCATATGCGGGTGCCCTCTCCTATTTCGCAGCCCTCATCAATCACTGCTGTGGGATGCGCGTAATAAGGCTTGTTGTTGTCCATTTTTTAAGAGGTACAAAAGTACTAAAATGTGAGCCATGGAGAAATTTAATTTTAGGTGTGAAACACTGTTGTAAATGGAGGCAGCAAAGCCTGTTCGCGCCAGTCTTGAGCGAATTTTTATGGTTTTTTTTGCAATGATGGTAGACAAGGAGCTGCCAGAAGAAACAGGCTTTGCGCCTTGTTGAAAAACCACAAGGGGCGCAGCTTTAAACATTGTGTCTTTGCAGAATCTCCCTGGTCTGCGACAGCGGACAGGGAAATTCTCCTCGTGTCAGGGGTGATGGATTTTAAAAAATGAATCATGCAATAGTGCCTTTGTGACTTCGTGGTAAAAAATTCCGGACTAAAGGACTTAGACCGTTCGCTGAACCCGTTTGTCAGAACTTATTTTAAAAAACCACAAGGGCGCAAAGGCACAAAAGTCACCCCGATGACATTTTTTTGTGTCATCGTGACTTTGTGGTTAAATGGGTATGAGTTTCCCTCATTTTTGGAATACTCAATTGCAGGATTCTTATGTTTTTATGTTGAAAAACCACAAGGGGCGCAGCTTTAAACATTGTGTCTTTGCAGAATCTCCCTGGTCTGCGACAGCGGACAGGGAGATTCTCCTCGTGTCAGGAGTGATGGATTTAAAAAATGAATCAGGCAATAGTGCCTCGCGATGCCTCGCGAGTGAATTGGTGGTAAAAACCCTTTTGTCAGAACTTATTTTAAAAAACCACATGGCACAATTGCAGTTCCGGTAGGGTAAAGACCGCCCGGAAAGTAGTATTATGTTCAAGTATTCGCCTTGGTGACATTTTTTTGTGTCTTTGCAGTCAACTTTGGTCATTATTTCTGTCCCGGGGCAAGCCGGGAGTTTCTGCCTCTAACAAATCGATCCCTTTCGAATTTTAAGTCTGGAATTTTTGAGATAAATCCGAAATCCAGCGCGGTTTTTTTGCGCTTCAACATATACTGCTCAATGCCGCCACTTTTCTGCAGGTATTCAAAAAGTATCTTATTTGTGAACAGGATCTTAAGGATGCCATAAACTTGTCATGTGGGTATTCTCACAGATGCCTATATTTGTTGGCAGCATATGAACACCACCTACAAAAAATACCTGCCTTACGCCGCAGCCATCGTACTTTTTGCCGTTATCACTCTCATTTACTTCAAACCTTTACTTTCAGGAAAAGAATTAAGACAGGACGATATTTCCCGGCACAAGGCCATGAGTCAGGAAATTGTTGAGTACCGCACCAAACATAACGCTGAACCGCTGTGGACAAACTCCATGTTCAGCGGAATGCCCGCTTATCAGATCTCTACCGCTTATCCCGGCAACTGGATCAACCACCTCGATAGTGCTTTTAAATTGTATCTGCCTCATCCCGGTGGATACATGTTCCTTTATTTCCTTGGATTTTTTATCCTCCTGCTTTGTCTCCGGCTCAATCCCTGGCTTGCAACAATAGGTGCGCTTGCTTATGGATTCAGTTCTTATTTTCTCATAATAATTGAAGCCGGACATAACAGCAAGGCAAATGCACTGGGCTACCTGCCCGCGCTGGTAGGAGGGGTTATATTACTCTTTAACGGACGACGTTGGCTGGGTCTGGCAATCACCACCCTGTTCACGGCAATGGAAGTAAATGCCAATCACGTGCAGATCTCCTATTACGGCTATATGCTGATTGGTTTTATCATTCTTGGTTATGCAATTACGTCCTTCCGCGCAAAACAATTAAAACATTTCGGTATTGCTCTGCTGCTTTTTATAGGCTCCACCTTTGTTGGTTTATTACCAAATGCCGCTTTACTGCTGGTGACCAATGAATATGGCCATTACAGCACCAGGGGACCCAGTGAACTTACTGTGAAGTCTACACTGAAGCGTTCTGGCGCCAGCAGTGAGGAAGCAACCGACGCATATAACAGAAACAAAACCTCAGGTCTGGATGCCGATTATGCAACACAGTGGAGTTACGGAATAGGGGAGACCTTCACCTTTCTGATACCTGACTACAAAGGCGGACCTTCCTCAACCATTCAGCAGGCCTATCCCAAGGCATTAAAAAACGTGCAGCCAGAGTTTCGTCAGGAAGTGGCGTATTCAAATGCATATTTTGGTGATCAGCCTTTTACAAGTGGTCCGGTTTATATAGGGGCTATTGTTGTTTTTCTGGCGTTTCTGGGGATGTTCATTATTAAACATCCAATTAAATGGCCTGTTTTTGCTGCTACTTTGCTCACTATCGCCTTGGGCTGGGGGCACAACTTCATGGCACTTTCAGAATTTTTCCTGCACAATGTGCCTGGTTACAATAAGTTCAGGGCAGTATCAATGATAATGGTTGTTGCCGAGCTTACCCTGCCTCTGCTTGCAGTAATGGCCCTGAATGAACTGCTCAAATTCAGGAACTGGAATGAGAATATACAGCTTCGATTAATAAATAAGACCGTGGCATTACGAAAACTGATACTGTTATCGCTGGCTGTGGTTGGGGGGTTCTGTTTGCTCAGCTACATAGCGCCGGAAATGCTGAATGATTTTACTTCTGCCAATGAAGAACAGTTCCTTGTTCAGCAATATGTGCAGGGAGGGTATACCGAGGCCCAGGTGAAGCCGCACGTTGCTGAGTTAATGCCGCAGCTTGAAAAGGCACGAATGGCAATATTCCGCTCAGATGCGCTGCGTTCGCTGATATTTATCGGACTTTCCTTCCTGCCATTGTATCTGTTTTTTACCGGTAAGATCCGGCCCGGTTTAGTGATGGGAAGTCTGGGCCTTTTTATTGTGATTGATCTTTGGATGGTAGGTGCAAGATATCTCAACAAAGAATCATTTATTACGCCACAGCAAAATAAACAGTCGATCACAGAAAAAACATTGGCTGATGAAGAAATACTGAAGGATACTGATCCTAATTACCGCGTGCTGGATCTTGAGAGAGGCCGTTGGCAGGATGCGATGACATCTTATTACCATAAATCCATAGGAGGTTATCACGGTGCAAAACTTAAGAAGTACCAGGAACTCATTGACTACCATCTCGACCGCGAGATCGCACTTTTTTACCGGGAGGCCAATGAGGCGATGGGCAATGAAGAGTCACGAATTACGCTGCTTAATCGCCTGAAAGTGCTTAACATGCTTAACGCAAAATATTTTATTTTACCGGCGGGAGAGAATACCCAGGAACTGCCTTTACTGAATGAAGCTGCCAACGGCCACGCCTGGTTTATCAGTGAGTTGAAGATTGTGGCTGATGCCGATGAGGAGATCATGACTTTAGGTGACATCAACACAAAAACCGAGGCGGTAACGCAAAAAAAATTCCTCAACGAGGTTCCTTTAAAAAATAGTTACTCTGCCCAGGGCACAATCAAACTGCTCAGTTATCAGCCGAACGAACTAAAATACCGCAGCGAAAAAAATGAGGAAGGTTTTGCAGTCTTTTCGGAAATTTATTACCCCAAAGGATGGAACGTTTATATTGATGGTAAAAAAGCACCACATATATCTGTGAATTATGTGCTGCGCGGATTGCCGGTACCCGCGGGTGAACACGAGATAGTTTTTCGCTTTGAACCAAAATCCTACAGTGTGGGGAACTCAGTGGCGATGGCCGGCTCGGTGCTGGTTCTGCTGCTTACGGCGCTGGGTATTTACCTGCACCGCAGGAACAATGTTATAGTTAGTTAATTGGGATAAACTTATAAGGAACGAGCGTTCTGTTATAATAATAATTGATAATTTTGATGGAACAACAATTGTATAGTTAAAACAAAAAAACAAGAATTATGGCATTAGAAATTACCGACGACAACTTTGAAGATGTGGTGCTTAAAAGCGACAAACCAGTTTTAGTAGATTTTTGGGCAGAATGGTGCGGTCCTTGCCGCATGGTTGGTCCTGTTGTAGAAGAACTGGCAAGGGAGTACGATGGCAGGGCGGTCATTGGAAAGGTGAACGTTGACCACAACTCCGGTATCAGCAATAACTATGGTATCCGCAATATACCCACTCTTTTGTATTTTAAAAATGGGATCCTCGTTGACAAGCAGGTAGGTGTTGTGCCCAAAGCCACACTTGCGGCCAAACTCGACGCGCAGCTTTAGCTCGGCCAATTTTTTTGTAAATAAAAACCCCGGTTCACTCAGGAACCGGGGTTTTTAGTTTAAGCAGGTCAGTACCGTTTACTGCACTACGATCTTGCGACTGATCTGTACCCCGTTCACTTTCAGGTTCAGTACGTAAATTCCAGCGGTAAGTGTTCTGTCGCTATTCACTTCAATGGCATGCGTGCCGGCATTCATGCTTGTTTCGGGCATATTCAGCACTGAAGCTCCGGTAATGGAATACACATCGTAACTGATGGTGGAGTTATCTGACAGGGTGTAGCTTACATGAAAAGCGCCTGAAGCGGGATTGGGATAAACCTTAAGACCCAGATAGCTGGATAATTCGTTGACACCGGTCGGCAATGCGCTGGTCTCAAAATTAATGTCATCCAGATACATTCTATTTGCGTAACCGCTGCCATCAGCGTTCGCCTTGAAATAAAAACGGAAACGTACATTCGATTCCTGCAAAAAAGTGTAGAACTGTGGATGTTCAATCAGATCATCATACTTCTTCCACTCCTGGGCAAATGGCACGAAAGTTTCGGCTGAAACTCCTCCGGAGCCCTGTGCCAGAACATTATTGGAGGGAGAGTACACGTCCTTCCAGGTTCCGCCGCAGTCGCTGCTTGCCTGAAGGATAAAGAGGTCCTTGTTTGCTGTGTTTGCCTTGCGGTAGGCGTATTTAAAGTTAAAGCGCGCATTTGGATTGTTCGCAAAATCGTATGAAGGGGTTTCGAGGATCGCCACTGAATTTGGCGGCAGCGACTCACCTTTAATATAAACACTGTTGATGCCGCTGGAAGCCGAGATGTTATTCGGCAACCATTTCTGCGCGGTTGAATTGTAGGTAGACCAGTTAGGCGGTAAACTTGTGAGATCAGCCTCAAAACTTTCAGACTGGCCGGAGGTCACTTCAGCCCACGGTTCCTTTACGGTAACCACAATACTCGACAATGAACTGCCATTAGAATTTTCTGCAACGCACACAATGGTGGTGGTGCCGGGATTGATAAAGTTTACCGAGGTATTTGCCGCGCCCGCGTTCGCAATTACAGCCCCGTTATTGGCGCTCCATGAATAAGTGCTGGGGTTGGCGTTACTGGTAAAACTCACCACAGGAAGAGATTTTCCGGCGCAGACAGTAAAATTACCCGTAACAGAAATATCTATTTTAGGAACACAGTTACTTAGTGGGTTTGAAACCCCAGTAAAAGCAAGGTTTCCGGGAGAGGAGAGATTGCTTCTGCCCGCGATATTGCTGTTAAGAGCAATCTGCATCCGTGAGGCCTGACCGGCAGTGAACATGCGCTGGCAATAGGCATAATCCATGTAATTCTGCATGTTTTCAACCACGCCGGGCGAACAAACAACGGCATTATTGAGGTTGCAGCTTGTAAAACCTTTGGTGATAGGCGTATCGCTTACGCCATCGTCACCGCAAGCTACGCCTGGCTGATTTGTTCCGCCCCAGGTATGAGGAAGATTAAGCCAGTGACCAACCTCGTGAGTAAGTGCACGCGCTCTGCCAGGATTACCTGTTCCCATGCTTCCTACATAACTGCTTAATATCACTATGGCGTCAGCTGAAGAAGGCACGCCGGAACCAGGAAGATACGTGTATCCGGCTGCTCCGCTGCCAATTTTTTGCACCACGTAAATATTGAGGTATTGATTGCGCGGCCATGAATATTTGTAATTACTGAAACTGTGACTCCAGTCGGTATTGCTGTCGTAGTGACGTAATATCCCGTTGGTGCAGTTCCCTGCCGGATCTTTTGTCGCCAGCGCGAATACGATCTTGGCATTGCCGATCTTATTCTTAAATGATGAAACCACATCGCTGGTATCACCATTCAGTTTGCAGAAATCCTCGGTAAGGATCCTGACCGCGTCTTTCACCTGATCGTCGCTGATGTTTTCGAAACCTCCCTGGTGCAGTATGTGAAATACTATGGGAATGGTATAGCTGGAAGTCGAAGAACTCTTTCCCGCAGTGAAGGGAGCCTGCTGGTAGTTGTACTGATACAGTTCCTTATCTGTATCGGCTGCCTGCTGCTGAAGCACTTCAAAATTTTTCCTGAGTTCAGGATGCTCTGCAAACCAGGCATTCTGCTGCTCGGTTGTGTAACAGAAATTCGGCTGTGCAGCCAGTTGTGCAGCCATCAGGAGTGCTGCCGGTAGAATAAATTTACGCATGTGTCTATTTGTATCCCTTTTTAACTGCGGGAAGTTTTACAAGTTACGGAATTTTTAAAAAAGTTCCCGGAATTTCATTTTTTTACCACCATTCCAAAGCGGGCCGGCTGGTATTGTAAAGCTGTAACAGAAGGCCTTGCCGGGTGAGGCCGCTTTCGATTTTCAGCTTTGGGCCCTAAGGCTTATATTTGTGATATTACGCTAAATTATGAAGGAAAAAGAGGGCGGCGCCGCCAGTACAAGCAAACTCAGCTTTGACGATTTTAAGAAGATAGTTCTCCGCGATTTCAGACTTATTAATGAAAGCCGCCAGGCCAGTCTGCTTGGTCGAAAGGAAGTACTTACAGGTAAAGCGAAGTTTGGCATCTTTGGGGATGGAAAAGAACTGGCCCAGGTAGCTCTCAGCAAAGTATTCCGCAACGGCGATTTCCGCAGCGGTTATTACCGCGATCAAACCCTAATGTTCGCAATTGGAGCTCTGACAATTCAGCAATGGTTTGCCGGACTTTACGGGCACACCGATCTGGAAGCTGAACCCATGAGCGCCGGCCGTCAAATGGGCGGTCACTTTGGCACTCAGAGCCTTGATGAGAACGGAAATTTCAGGGAACTAAGTGAGCAGAAAAATTCAAGCAGTGATATCTCACCCACAGGCGCGCAGATGCCACGGCTGCTGGGCCTGGCATACGCCTCTCATTTTTACCGTATAAACAAAGACCTGCATGCCGAATCTTTCAGGAAATTCAGTAACAAAGGAAATGAAATAGCCTTCGGCACCATAGGTGATGCCAGCACCAGCGAAGGACTTTTCTGGGAAACAATCAATGCCGGGGGAGTTCTGCAGGTGCCAATGGTGGTGAGTGTCTGGGACGATGGCCACGGAATTTCGGTGCCAAAAAAATACCAGACTACAAAAGAAAGTGTAAGCGAAGTACTAAAGGGCTTTCAGCGTGAAAGTGGCGGAAAGGGATATGAAATCCTTCGTACCAAAGGCTGGGATTATGCGCACCTCTGCGAAACATACGAAAAGGCTGAAAAGATATGTCGCGAGGAGCATGTGCCGGTGCTGGTTCATGTTGAGGAGGTTACCCAGCCTCAGGGCCATAGCACCAGCGGCTCTCATGAGCGTTATAAAAGTAAGGAGCGGTTACAGTGGGAACAGGATTTTGACTGTATAAAGCAGATGCGGGAGTGGATACTTACCAATGCCCTGGCCACAGAAGAAGAGCTGCAGGCTATTGAAACGGAATGCAAAGAAGCGGTGCGGGAGGCAAAAGCTGCCGCATGGAAAGCTTACCTGGAGCCTATCAAACAGGAGATCAGCGAGGTTGGCGCTTTGCTGAGCGCGCTTGCAACTGAAGAGGCTGAAAAAGCCAGAAAAGAACTTGAATCCATAAAGGAACCACTGCGCCGTGATATCCACAGCGCGGTTAAAACTGTATTAAGAAGCAGTAGCGGAGATCAGAACAATGTCCGTGAAAGGCTGGTGGAGTGGCTTGGAAAAAACAATGAGGAAAACCAACGCCGGTACGGTTCTCACCTTTATTCTGAGTCACCGTTGAGTATCGCCAATATTACTGTCCGTGATGTAAAATTCAGCGACGACAGGATGATGGATGGGAGGGAAATTCTGCGTGAAAATTTTGATGCCATCCTCAAAAACTATCCCGAAGTGCTGATCTTTGGTGAGGACAGCGGGAAAATTGGCGGCGTTAATCAGGGACTTGAAGGTTTGCAGGCAAAATATGGCGAACACCGTGTTTTTGATACCGGTATTCGTGAAGCCACTATCATGGGGCAGGCAATTGGGCTGGCCATGCGCGGACTTCGACCCATTGCGGAGATCCAGTACCTCGATTACCTTTTATATGCGCTGCAGCTGATGAGCGACGATCTGGCAACGGTTCAGTGGCGTACCCGGGGGCGTCAAAAAGCGCCGGTGATAATCAGAACTAGGGGCCACCGCCTTGAAGGAGTTTGGCACAGCGGCTCACCCATGGCTGTTATTATTCATGCCTGTCGCGGAATAAATGTGTGTGTTCCCAGGAATATGACAATAGCAGCGGGTTTTTACAACGCCTTATTACAGGCAGATGAACCTGCACTTGTGATTGAACCGCTGAACGGATACAGGCTCAAAGAAAAGTCGCCGGTAAACTTTGGTGAATTCACTTTTGCTTTGGGATATCCTGAGGTCCTGTCAGAAGGTTCAGATATTACTTTGGTTACTTACGGCAGTTCGGTGCGAATAGCCCAGGAAGCAGTAAAACTCCTGAAAGAAAGCCGGATATCTGTTGAGCTGATCGATGTGCAAACGCTGATACCCTTTGATATTGAGCGGAGCATTGGTGAGTCGGTGAAAAAAACGAACAGACTGGTGGTACTCGACGAGGATGTTCCGGGTGGGGCAAGCGCTTATATACTGCAGCAAATCATCGAAAAGCAACAGGGTTTCAGGTATCTTGATTCAGCACCGGTAACCATTAGTGCTAAAGAACACCGGCCGGCCTATGGAAGTGACGGTGATTACTTCAGCAAACCCAGTTCCGACGATGTTTTTGAGGTGGTATATAATATCATGCGCGAATCAGCGCCGGCTCGATATCCGGCTATTTATTAAAAAAGTGTATTTTTAAGGTTCGAAACCTGCTGAAAATATGATCACCCGAATTGCCCGCACGCTAACCTTAAGTCTTGCATTTTTTTTATGCGCTGGCCTGGCCGTTGCTCAGACAACTGCTTCTGCTACTAAAGAAGACGAGTTTAAAAAGAAGGGACCAGAAACCAAACTTACCGAAGTGATCCCTACCGATTCACTCGGCGAGGGCGACCTTATGAAACGTGCCACCAGCTGGATCTCCAGAGAGGAAAGCACTTACATAAAAACCGGCGGCACCACTTCAGGTACAAAGGCGGAATGTATTGCCAGTTTCCCTATTAAACCAAAAGAGCTCAATCCGCAGGTAGATTATACAGGGAAGATCAACATGAAGGTGATGATTGAAGTGAAGAACAGCCGTTACCGCTATACTGTTTACGACATTCGTCATGAAAGTAAGAGCGGAAGAACAACGGCCGGTAGCATAGACAACGAGGTGCCTGAATGCGGAAGTGTGGCAATGACCGATTACATCTGGAAAAAAGTGAAAGCGCAGGCCCTGCACAATGCTGCCAAAGTTGTAGCCGACCTCAAGGAAGGCATGTCAGAAGACCCAGTAGAGGTAAATGATGACGAGTGGTGATCACTCCTGGTAGCCGTATTTTTCCTTCCAAAGTTTAATAAGGTACTGCCGCTGCTCGTTCTCGCGGGCGTTGTTTCCCGGATTGTAAAACCTGGTACCGCTTAATTCCTGAGGCAAAAATTCCTGTGAGGCAAAGTTATTGTCGTAACTGTGTGAGTACTTGTATTCCTTACCATAGTTCAACTCCTTCATGAGCTTTGTTGGCGCATTGCGCAGGTGCAGCGGTACAGGAAGGTCGCCGGTTTTATCTGCAGCGGCCTCCGCTTCATTAATTCCCATGTAGCTGGCGTTACTTTTAGCACTACAGGCGAGATAGGTAACACACTGTGCCAGAATGATGCGCGACTCCGGCATACCTATTACTTTTACTGCACTAAAACAATTATTGGCAAGCAACAGCGCGTTTGGATTGGCGTTGCCTATGTCTTCGCTGGCCAGTATCAGCAGTCTGCGCGCCACGAAAGCGGGGTCTTCACCACCTCTTAACATCCTGGCCAGATAATAAAGCGCGGCGTTTGGATCGCTGCCCCTGATAGACTTGATAAAAGCGGAGATGATATCATAATGCTGTTCTCCGTTTTTGTCGTACAGGGCAAGATTCTGCTGAATTACACCAAGAACCAGTTCATTGGTTATAACTATTTCGTCTCCTTTAAAGCTGTTTACCGTGATCTCAAGCGCGTTAAGGAGTTTTCGCGCATCACCTCCGCTTACTCGCAGCAGGGCCTCATGCTCTTCAATCCTGATTTTTTTCTGTGAAAGCACCTTGTCTGAGCTGATGGCCATATCAAGCAGCCGGCGCAATTCACCAGCGGCCAGTGGTTGTAGTACATACACCTGGCAGCGCGACAAAAGTGCGGGAATCACCTCGAAAGAGGGATTTTCTGTTGTGGCGCCAATTAAAGTAATCACACCGCGTTCTACCGCACCCAGAAGCGAGTCCTGCTGGCTCTTGCTGAAACGGTGGATCTCATCAATAAAAAGTATCGGCTTGTTCTGATTAAAAAGGTTGTTGTCGCCCGCTTTTTCAATTACCTCACGAACATCTTTTACCCCGCTGTTAATTGCACTGAGCATAAAAAAAGGACGTTTCAGTTCAGCAGAGATGATCAGGGCCAGTGAGGTTTTTCCGACACCGGGCGGGCCCCACAGTATAAGCGATGGCAGCAGGTTATTCTCTATTGCATTGCGCAGCGCTTTACCGGCACCAATAATATGTTGCTGGCCAATATATTCGTTGAGATTGCGGGGCCTTACCCGCTCTGCCAGAGGCTGCATGAGAAGCGTAATTGGGATGTTAAGTACGCAATAAAATTGCTATTTTTACCCAATAAAATTCCTTAAAATTAATTGGGGTATGACTGGAAATAAAATCATTTCTTTTAAAAGTGTTATAATTGCGGCGGCAGTTCTTCTGGTCCTGGTGAGTTTTAAGGATGAGGGTGACGCGTTGCACAAAAGAGTATTCAATGTTACGCTCATCGAAATGAAGGACAGTGTTCCCGCGAAGAAAACCATCGCTGATAAATTCTATTTTAAGAATGGAAAAGTTTACAGCGACTATCTTAACAACAAATTTGGTTATAACTACATACGTTACCGCATTAACACCGACTCCATTTATACTGATTCAACAAATACCGAGGTGCGGTTACTTATTCTTGAAGCATCTGCCACCGACGATAACAATCAGACTGTAACAATAAACCTCAGTACAATTGAGTGGGACATGGACGGCAGCGTAAAGATCACACGCAACGACAGACTTAAAAAATATTACGAACTTATTGGCCGCGAAAAAGGCGGTAAACCCAAGAAACCAAAGAAAAAGAAAAAAGGGGACGAGGACGATGAAAGCAGTTCACCAAATTCAGATCCCGGTGGTAAAGGATAAAGATCCTCATGACAGCAAACAGCATATCAGGAATAGCTGCAACCTTTGTTGCGGCTGTTTTTTTTAGCACCTCCTGTGGGAGCAGCAACAACAATTCTGAAAACGAAATAGCACAACGAACTTTGATGACTAAAGAAACTAAGAACCGGCATAATTCTGATACTGATACAGCAACTTTTGGAGCGGGTTGCTTCTGGTGCGTTGAAGCAGTTTTTCAAAGACTGGAAGGCGTAAAGAGCGTGGAAAGCGGTTACAGCGGGGGACAGGTGAAAAATCCATCGTACAAAGAAGTGTGTAACGGAACTACCGGACACGCTGAGGTAATAAGGCTGACTTACGATCCAAAAACGATTAGTTTCGATGAACTGCTTGAGGTTTTCTGGAAGACGCACGATCCTACTACACTCAACAGGCAGGGAAATGACGTTGGCACTCAGTACAGATCTGCAGTTTTTTATCACAATGATGATCAGAAAAACATCGCCGAGTCTTATAAAAGCAGACTTAACGCTGAGAAGGTGTATCCTGATCCCATCATAACTGAGATATCTCCCTTAATTAATTACTATCCTGCCGAGGACTACCACCAGAACTATTTTAACCAGAATGCCGGGCAGGGATATTGCCAGTATGTGATACAGCCCAAACTCGAGAAATTTGAGAAGGTCTTTAAAGACAAATTGAAAAAAAAGCAGTGAAGAAACTGAAAAGCAGGAAGGGACCACAGGAATGATCTGTGGTCCCTTCTTTTTTTACGAGGCAGCAGCCACATCCGGAGCGCCTGCTTTCTGCATCGCGAATCCGACAATAGCGCCACCTATCCCGAGCATCACCGCATAAGCTATGGCGTCAACTGCTATTACCGACATACCGAGGAACATGGTACTCATGGAATAAGCCGAGAGATCATAGCTGAGAGCTGAGAGCGCACCTACAATTACGCCCACCCTGGCACCGCCCATGGCAGAGTTGTTCCCGCTCCAGTCAATTATCAGCGTGAGTAAAAGCGCGGCCATAAAGTTCGAAAGAACCATCGCCCACATCACCATCTGGTCCATGGGCCTTGCTGCGGGATTGTTCATGTGTGCGTCCATGTAATCGCCGAGAGCCGCGCCGTAAATGCCCCAGCCAATAAAAAATAACGCAACAGTGCCTGTAAGAGTACCAACGAGAATTTTTTTTGTTTTCATTTTTCTGTGTTTTAAATTAAACAATGAGGTACGTTACAGAAGTAGGAATAATTTTGTTTCAGTGGGGAAACAGGAAGCAAACAGCTTTCACAAGTTATGAACCGGAAATAAAAAAAGCGGGGTAAGAACTACCCCGCTTTAATAAAATATTGCTTACAAATTATTTTTTGATCCTCTCTACGTATTCACCGGTACGGGTGTCTATCTTCACCCAGTCGCCTTCGTTCACAAACAGGGGTACTCTGATCTCGGTACCGGTGTCGATTTTGGCCGGTTTTAACGTATTGGTAGCAGTGTCGCCCTTCAACCCGGGTTCGGTATAGGTGATCTGCGCTTCGACAAAGGTAGGGGCTTCAGCAATGATAGGATTATCTCCTTCCTCAAAACTCACCTTTACCTCCATTCCTTCTTTCAGAAAACGGGCGCTGTCGCCAAACATGGTCATTGGTATATGCACCTGTTCAAATGTTTCGTTGTCCATCACCACAGCAAAGTCGCCCTCGGCATAGATGTATTGCATCATCTTGTATTCAACCCGCACAACTTCTACCGATTCACCGCTGCGAAAACGATTCTCGGTTTGTTTGCCATTCTTAAGATTACGCATTTTTGCCTGATAAAATGCCCTGAGGTTTCCCGGTGTACGGTGTTGGTACTCCATTATCTGTACCAGTTCGCCATTAAACCTAATTACCGAACCAACACCAATATCTCCTGTATCCGCCATTATTATAGTTTAAAAAAATTAGTCCGCAAATATATCAATTACTGCAAATAGGAAAAGGCGGATCACTGAACTGTTACCTCTTCTTTTTCAAGATCGTGAACTACGCCCATGGCAGCAAATTTATTGATGCGATTTTCTATACGGTCGTCAGGACTGAGTTTGCGGAGGTCTTTCAGGTGTTTGAGTATTTCGGCCTTTACCGTGGCGAACATCAGTTCAGGGTTACGGTGTGCGCCGCCAACCGGCTCTTCTATAACACCGTCAATCAGTCCATTGCCGATCATGTCGTGTGAGGTAAGCCGGAGGGCCTCAGCCGCTTTTTCCTTAAAGTTCCAGCTTCTCCAGAGAATTGATGAGCACGATTCGGGTGAAATAACGGAATACCACGTGTTTTCAAGCATAAGCACCTTGTCGCCTATACCAATTCCCAGTGCGCCGCCGCTTGCACCTTCACCAATGATGATGCAGATAACCGGCACTTTAAGCTGGGCCATCTCCAGCAGATTGCGTGCAATGGCCTCGCCCTGTCCGCGCTCTTCTGCTTCCAGTCCTGGATATGCCCCAGGAGTATCGATAAAGGTTACAATTGGCTTGTTAAATTTCTCAGCAAGCTTCATTAAACGTAAAGCTTTGCGATATCCTTCAGGATTGGCCATCCCAAACCGCCGGATCTGCCTCATCTTGGTGTTGATGCCTTTTTGCTGGCCTATAAACATCACGGTTTGGCCGTCAATCTCACCAAGGCCGCCTACCATTGCCTTGTCGTCAGCAACCGTGCGGTCGCCATGCAGTTCAATAAAGGTTTTGTCCGAAACTGCTTCAATGTAGGCCAGTGTATACGGGCGCTCGGGGTGCCTGCTCACCTGCACGCGCTGCCAGGCGCTCAGGTTTGAATAAGTTTCTCTTATCTTTTCGTCAATGTGCTGTTCAAGCTCGCGGATCTTATCACTGAGGTCAACCTTGCTTTTTGCAGCAACTTCCCTAAGCTTAACAAGTTCAGCCTCTAAATCCTGAATCGGTTTTTCGAAATCCAAATACGTCATGCCTTCATCCGCTAAATTAGGGCCTAAAGATAGCTATTTTTGAAAAATCACGTGGTTTGTACTTGTGTGTTGTTGGGTATATATTTGATTATCAGGTTAAACCGCTTGTGCCTTACAACTGTAACTAGTGTTACTTTCAGTATCTGGCTTAACAAGCTTTAAACAAGCGCCAATACATTTTTCGGTATCTTTGAGTTCAGATGAAAAAAATAATCCCCGTACTGGCAGTACTGGCAATAGTGTTTCTGGGCTGCAAAAAAGATGATCCCAAACCCGATCCCGTTGATCCGGGACCTCAGGAGCAGGGCACGGTTTCTCTTGACTTCCGAAATATGGTCGGCGATCAGGACCTGGTTTTTAATCAGTATTATCTGAACCCTTCCGCTGATTCCTTTAAGGTTAGCAAGTTCAACTATTACATTAGCAATGTAGTGCTGGTGAAAGCTGACAACAGCACTTTTGTACAACCAGAAAGTTATTTTGTGGTGCGTCATCCTGACATCAGAAAACTCACCTTAACCAATGTTCCTCCCGGCACATACAACCGTATCCGTTTGTTGATTGGTGTAGACAGTACCCGTAACACTTCGGGTGCGCAAACAGGTGGCCTTGACCTGGCTAGCAATGGCGATATGTTCTGGTCGTGGAATTCTGGATATATATTTATGAAAATTGAGGGCAGCTCACCTGCCTCTGGTGCTGACAGTAAGGCGCTAACCTTCCATATTGGTGGTTTCAAAGGTGAATACCGCACACAAAGGTCGGTAGAGATCAGCCTGGGAAGTACGCCCCTGGTGGTGAACAATAATCAGGCTATCGTTAATCTCAAAGCTGATCTGAACGAGGTGTTTACTAGTCCGCATGCTGTTGATTTCAGTTCGTTCTATTACCAGATGCAGCCCGGTGAAGGCGCAAAAAAACTTGCCGATAACTATAGTAATATGATCTCGCTTGAAAGTGTTCAGAACTAGGATAGTCACAGGTCTCGGCTTCGCACTTCTGATATCTTTTGCCGGTTGCAGGGTTGATCCGGAGCTTAAACCAGCCCTGCCGGTTGGCGAGGTAAAGGAAATCATTCCTCAGGGTTGGCCACAACCCGCTTACCGTTTTGAAGGAAATGCCCCCGATGCAAAAAAATTTGAACTGGGAAGAGCATTGTTTTACGAAACCCGGCTGAGTAAGGACAATACCATAAGCTGTGGCTCCTGCCATCAGCAGTACGTGGCATTTGCGCATGCCGACCACGATCTTAGTCATGGCTTCAACGATGCTGTAGGCGTGCGAAACTCGCCCGCATTGTTTAATCTCACCTGGCACTCCAGTTTTATGCACGATGGTGGCGTAAACCATATTGAAGTGCAGCCTATAGCTCCAATTACCAATCCTGTGGAAATGGGCGAAGAGCTGAGCGCGGTTATCAGCAAGCTTAATGCAGATCCTGGATACAAACAACTGTTCGCGGATGCATACGGATCAGAAGAGGTCAGCAGTGACAAAATGCTGAAGGCCATGGCGCAGTTCATGGGGATGTTATATTCCTACAACAGTAAATATGATAAATATAAAAGAGGAGAGCCGGGTGGTGACCTCCGTGAATCAGAATTAAGAGGATATAGTTTGTTCGTGGCCAAGTGTGGCTCCTGTCACAAAGAGCCCCTTTTCAGTGATTTTGAGTTTCGCAATAACGGGCTTAAGGTTGACCCTGTTCTTAACGACAGCGGCAGAGCTGTAATTACGCTTGATCCAAAAGACCTATATAAATTCAAAACCCCCAGTTTGCGTAACGTGGCAGTTACAGCCCCGTATATGCACGATGGCCGTTACCGCACACTTGAAGAATGTCTTGAGCACTACACATCGGGAATAAGGAATTACACCAATCTTGATCCACTGCTGCAGGAATATGGAATACCCCTTGAGTCCGGCCAGCGCCGGGACATCATCGCTTTTTTGCATACCCTTACCGATTTTGATTTTATAAAAGATAAGCGGTTTGCTGATCCTAATTTCAGATAACCATGAAGAAAATTCTAGCACTGACTTTTTTTGTTTCAGTTTTGATCACGGGTTGTAAAAAAAATCAGGCCGGGGGTAATTCAGAAATACAGGGAACGGTAGTGCATCACAGCAGCCCCGTTGCCAATGCCAATATCTATATTAAATTCAATGCCACCGAATTTCCGGGTACTGATCTGACCGTGTACGACACTCAGCTGAAAGCCGGCAGCGATGGTACTTTCTCTTTTAAGTGTTATAAGGGTAACTACTTTCTTTATGGAGTTGGAACGGAGGTTATTGCGGGAAAGCTTGTGCAGGTAGATGGAGGTGCACCGGTGACCATAAGAGCAAAGGAAGTGGTGGAGGCAAAGATTCCGGTTTCAGAGGTTCATTAAAGGGTGTCGGTAAAAGTAACATTTCTGGGAACAGGTACTTCGCAGGGAGTGCCATTGATAGGCTGCAGGTGCGATGTTTGTGCGAGCAAAGACAGTCGTGATGAACGTTTGCGCTCCTCGGTAATGGTGGAGAATCAGGAAACAAGAATTGTGATTGATACCGGGCCGGATTTTCGCCAGCAGATGTTAAGGTACAGGGTGAAAGAACTGGATGCTGTGATCTTTACCCACGAGCACAAGGATCATATTGCGGGACTTGATGAGGTAAGGGCCTTTAATTACCTGCAGGGGAAAAACATGCCCGTGTATGCCACCCCCCGTGTGCAGGAAGCCCTGAAAAGAGAGTTTGCATACATTTTTGCGGAAGAAAAATACCCCGGCATCCCCAGAGTTGATCTTTTTGAGCTGGACAACGATCCTGTTACGGTGGGCGAGATCCTTCTCAGACCGGTAAATGTGATGCATTACAAATTGCCGGTTAAAGGATTCCGTATCAAAAATTTCGCCTATATCACCGATGCCAATTATATCTCAACTGAGGAAAAACAAAAACTCAGTGGGCTTGATGTGCTGGTGCTTAACGCCCTCCGCCGCGAAAGTCATATTTCACATTTTACGCTTGAAGAAGCTATTCAGCTGGTACACGAGCTTAATCCGCGGAAAGCTTATTTTACGCACATCTCACACCAGCTGGGTAAACACGCTGACCTCAGTAATACCCTTCCTGCAAATATTGAGCTGGCTGTTGATGGTTTGCAGATAGTGATCTGAAGCTTTTTGGATATTTTTGCGCATGCCGGAATCACTTCTAATAAACGCGGAAAATAAAAAAGAAAAGTACAGTCAATTGCTGCCGCAGTTAAAGGCGCTCATCGGGGAAGAAACTGATTTGGTAGCCTGTATGGCGAATATATCGGCAGCGCTGTATTCAGCAATGAAATTTTTTTGGGTAGGTTTTTACATTGTGAGAGAGGATTGGCTGGTGCTTGGTCCTTTTCAGGGTCCGGTGGCCTGCACACGTATCAGCAAAGGCAGGGGAGTTTGCGGTACTGCCTGGGAAAAACAATCAGTTATTCTGGTGCCTGATGTAAACCGGTTTCCCGGCCACATTGCCTGCAGTTCTGAAAGCAGAAGTGAGATTGTTTTGCCGGTATTTGACGCTGATAGAAAAGTGATAGCAGTGCTTGATGTTGACAGCGAACAGCTGAATAACTTTGATGAGGATGACAGTTTTTTTCTTGAAAAGGTAACAGCGCTTCTTGTTGGAAAAAGATGATAGTTATGGATAAAAATAAGGCGGAAAAGAGGATCGCTCAACTATCTCGTGAAATTGAACTGCACAATCATAATTATTATGTACTTGATAAGCCCGTAATAAGTGATTTTGAATTTGATAAAATGCTGGAAGAACTGCAGCGGCTTGAACAACAGTTCCCCGAATTTTTAGTGGAGACTTCCCCCAGTCAGCGGGTAGGAGGTGCGGTTACAAAAGTTTTTAAATCGGTTAAACATAAGTATCCCATGCTTTCGCTTAGTAACAGCTACAGCGAGGAAGACATGATTGATTTTGACAGAAGGGTAAGGGAGGGGTTGGGGATTTCAGGCGAGGAGCTTGAGTATGTGTGCGAACTTAAATTCGATGGACTTTCAATCTCCATTACATACCGTGATGGGGTATTGGTGCAGGCCGTTACCCGTGGAGATGGTGTACAGGGAGATGACGTTACCACCAATGTAAAAACCATCAGGTCTGTTCCTTTAAAACTGAACGGCAATTACCCTGCAGAGTTTGAGATTAGAGGAGAGATCTTTATGCCGAGGAAAGTTTTTGAAGCCATCAATCGTGAGCGGGAAGAAATTGCCGAACCACCTTTGGCCAATCCGCGTAATGCCGCAAGCGGAACCATGAAGATGCAGGACAGCGCGGTAGTTGCCTCACGCCGGCTCGACTGTTTCCTTTATTTTGTGCTTGGCGACAACCTGCCTTTTGCCACGCATTTTGAAAGTCTTGAAGCTGCAGGAAGCTGGGGATTTAAAGTAAGCAATGAAGTGCGTTTATTCAGGAACATCCGGGGTGTACTGGAGTTTATAAGAGAATGGGAGACCAGGCGGGCAGATCTGCCTTTTGATATTGACGGAATTGTAATTAAGGTGAATGACTACCGCCAGCAGCGTCAACTGGGGTTTACCGCCAAATCACCGCGCTGGGCCATTGCCTATAAATACAAAGCGCAGACCGTTAGCACCGAGTTGCTGAAGATCACCTATCAGGTTGGCCGCACGGGCGCTATTACGCCGGTTGCAAACCTTAAGCCTGTTGCACTTGGCGGTACAGTAGTAAAACGCGCCTCGCTGCACAATGCAGATATTATTTCAAAACTTGATGTGCATGAAGGGGATGTTGTGTTTGTTGAAAAAGGCGGGGAGATCATTCCTAAGATCATAGGAGTTGACCTTACACTGCGCAAAACAGGCAGCAAGCCGGTTCAGTATATTCACCATTGCCCCGAGTGTGGCACCAGGTTGCGGCGAAACGATGGTGAAGCACAGCATTTTTGTCCAAACCGTTCTGCCTGTCCACCGCAGGTAAAGGGGCGCATCGAACATTTTGTTTCAAGAAAGGCCATGAATATCGACAGCCTGGGCGCCGAAACAATTGAACAGCTTTTTACGGCGGGTTTGCTCAGCAATATCGCCGACATTTATGACCTCACCTTTGAGCAGCTTTTGCCATTGGAGAGGATGGCTGAAAAGTCAGCCGGCAATCTGATCAGCGGAATCCACGAAAGCAAAAAGGTGGGTTTTGAAAGGGTGTTATATGCTATAGGCATCAGGCATGTGGGGGAAACCACTGCCAGGAAGATAGCAAGGAAAGTGGGCTCGCTTGACAATCTTCTCGGCATGTCAAGAGAAAAACTTTTGGAGATTGATGAAGTAGGAGAGATCATTGCAGAAAGCATTCTGGAGTTTTTTGCCGATCCACTAAATAAAGAAGTGATAAACCGTTTAAAAGCTGCGGGACTTCAGTTTGAGCTGGCGGCCGATCAGCAGCGGGTAACCACCGAGAAGCTGAAGGGACTGACTTTTGTTATCAGTGGCGTATTTAACAGGTTTACACGCGAGCAGCTGAAAGAGATGATCGAGTTGAATGGAGGAAAAAATTCCGGTTCAATAAGTGGAAAGACCTCCTTTGTCCTTGCGGGTGAGAATATGGGACCTGAAAAACTTAAAAAAGCTCAGAGTCTGGGTGTGAGGCTTATTTCAGAAGACGATTTTGCAACCCTGCTGGGGATTTGATGTCATTGTTGTTGAAATTCCTTTTGCTGATGGATGTGAGCGTGATGACGTTTTTGGCTTCTTAAAGGTAGAAAAGGACTGAACTTATATTTAGCCTGCGCTCAAAGCAAGTGAGTGAAGTTGAGGTTTGAATGAGTGAGCAAAAAAGGACCCACGGTTACATTTTGTACATTAGTTCATTGAAAAAATGTGTCTTTTGAGTAGGATTAAGTGTTTACTGGTTGTCTGGATTTTTCTGGCGACGCTAGCAGGTAATAGTCAGAACGAAGCCAGTCAATGGTATTTTGGAAACCAGGCAGGTCTTAATTTTCTTACAAATCCACCAACAGCTCACACAGTGAGCGCCATGTTGGCCAATTATGGCTGCGCAAGTATGGCTGATGCATCTGGCAATTTACTTTTTTACACTAACGGGCAAAATGTCTATACTTCCACGCACACCGTGATGGCAAACGGCAGCGGTTTAAATGGTTATCAGTATAATTCCCAGCCCGCACTAATAATCAAGCGGCCCGGAAGTGCCAGTCAGTATTACCTTTTTACCCTCAATTCCATCAACAATATTAATAGTAGCCCCGGATTGTTTTACTCTCTTATTGACATGAGCCTGGCATCTGGTCAGGGTTCGGTAACTACCAAAAATGTGCCCGTGTACAGTGGCAACTCTTCTGGTAAATTAACAGGCACCAAACATTGTAACGGCGTTGATTACTGGGTGGTGATCCGGGACTGGACAACAAGCACCTCTACTGTGAACTTTCTTGCGTATCAGGTAACCAGTACCGGTGTAAGTACCACCGCGGTGGTATCAGCAGCCAGCACCTGGACAAACACAAATTATTCATATTATGATCAGTATGGCTGTATGAAGATCTCTCCCAACGGACGCAAGCTGGCATTGGCGAACTACAACAACTACTACTATTATAATCAGCAGCATCCTACCTATGAGGTGTGGGATTTTAATAATTCTACCGGGGCAGTTACCAACTCTATCGGATTAAGTGTAAATACGAATACCGTAAATTACTGGAACGGAGGCTGGGGGGTAGAATTTTCGCCAGACTGTACCAAACTCTACGGCAGCCGGCTTAACTGGAACGTAAACAATGTTGCCATCAGTCAATGGGATCTGTGTGCCGGATCTGCAAGTGCAGTTGTAGCTTCTGAATCAGTAATTGCTACTCATACTTCAAGCAGCAACAATGGTCATGGTTCAATGCAGCTGGCCCCTAACGGCAAAATTTATATTGCCAACTGGTGGTCAGTCACAAACTCCCAGCATATTAGTGTTATCAACAATCCAAACCTTGCAGGGGCCGCATGTAATTACTCTTACCTGGCACAGTCTGTTGCGCCTAATAACTCTACCTACAGCATGCCAAACTTTATCGGGAGTCATTTTGCTCAGCCACCGCCGGTGGCGCCTTTTACGTTTTCGGTAAGTAATGGTTTTGGCTGTCAGGCAGCCGCCTTTGTGTCGCCGGTTGCACCAAATACCACAGTAAGTTCATGCGCAACCATTGGTTATTCACTCACCGGTCTGCTCTGGAACTTTGGTGATCCTGCTTCAGGGGTAACCAACACGAGTACAGCTGCCAATCCTGTTCATGCTTTTACCAGCCTGGGGACATACACTGTTCAGCTGGTGCTGTATTATAGTTGTGGCGGGGGAACCGATACGCTTAAACAGGTTGTAAATATCAACCAGCCATGTATCTCCGTGAGCAGCACTTCAATCACCTGCGCCAGTCTGGGTTCAGCCACAGTTTCATCAACAGGAGGAATTGGTCCTTTTTCTTTCACCTGGATGCCTTCAGGGCAGACCAGTTCCGTAGCTACAGGATTAAGTCCCGGTACCTATACGCTTACAGTTTTTGATTTTGGCAACAATTTCACCTACACTGCTACCACGGTTTTTACATCACTTATTCCTCTTACAGGAAATCTTGTGCATGAATCCAGCGTGACCTGTCACAGCGCCAATACGGCCTCTGCAACTGTCACTAGTATTGGTGGAGGCTCAGGTTCACAGAGTTTCTGGTGGAGTAATGGCAGCACCACTTACACCACACCATTGGTAAATACACTTAGTGCCGGGGTATGGAGTGTGCTTGTAACCGACAACCTCACAGGCTGCACAATACAGGATCTGTTTATGGTAACCCAGCCCCCAGCCCTTAGTCTTGTCATGACCGGCAGTTCGCCTTCTGTATGTGCCGGAGGTTCAGTGGCGCTGGGAGGTCAGGCCTCGGGAGGGATACCTGGGTTCACGTACAGCTGGAGTGCTGGGCCGGCGAGTGACACCTACACCGTGAGCAGTGTTGTTGCCGGATCTCAGATCTATACACTTAGCGCAACCGATAGTAATACCTGCACTGTTACAAACACCATAGCAGTAAGCTATGTTCCCAATCCGGTGCTGAGCCTTCCAACGGTCAGTATCTGTCCTCTTGAAACCGGAATTCTGCAGGTGAGTGGGGCCAGCACATATGAATGGTTTGATTCAAGTACCTTAAGCACTTATACAGCTAGTCCGCCGGTAACAAGTTCCTATTCTGTTATAGGATCGGCGCTTGGCTGTACCACTGCTGCAAGCGGAACCATTGTGGTTAAACCGTTGCCGCTTCCCATGTACAGTAATAACAGTCCCAGATGTAATGGTGAAACGCTTAATCTGTTTGCACTGGGTGGCCAGAGCTATTTCTGGTCAGGGCCCCAGAATTTCACCTCCACCGCGCAGAACCCGGTGTTGCCGGCCGTTTCGCCTGCCAACAGCGGCCAGTACGCCTTTACTGTTACAGCCGCAAATGGCTGCACTGCGGCACTAAGTGGCAGTGTGATAGTACATCCTACACCAACACTAACGGTTCTGGGTAGTACGGTTTGTGTAGCGCAGAATATGCTGTTGTTTGCCAACTCTGTGCCGGGCGCAAGTTATAACTGGTCAGGTCCGCAATCTTTTGGTTCCACTCAGCAGAATCCGGTGGTAAGCAGTCCTTCGGTTAATATGACAGGCAATTACCAGGTACTGGTTCACAGCGCTCAGGGTTGCAGTAACACGGCAGTGGCTCATGCAAGTGTAACCGCTATGCCTGTTCCTGCATTTGTAACCAATAGCCCATTGTGTGATGGAGCCGCGCTTAATTTTAATTCCGCCGGAACCACAGGAGCGGTAAATTATTCGTGGTCGGGACCGGACAATTTCAGCAGCCAGGCACAAAACCCTTCAATATCTCAGGTAAGTATGCAGAGTGCCGGTTATTATACCTTGGTGGTTACAACAGGCCCCTGTGTGGCAGGTATTGTACAGCCGGTGATCGTAAACCCCCTGCCTGTGCCGGTAATAAGCGGACCGGCTTCGGTGTGTGAGACCAAAAGTATAGCGCTTGCTGTAAATGCCCCGGGTCACCAGATAATTAATTACCAGTGGGTTTTTCCTTCCGGCATCAGCTCGCTTGATTTTGTGAGTATAGACAGCAGCACCACCAGCAACAGCGGGGTATATAGCGCAACAGTTACTGATAACAATGGTTGCAGGGGCTCGGTGAGCAGGCAGATCGTTATTCTGAATAATCCTCTTGTATCTGCAATTGGCGACACAGTATGTCTGAATCAGCCAGCCAGGCTCAGGGCCAGCGGAGCCGGCGATTATGTATGGTATGGTCCGAATCTTCATGTAAACACAGGAGCACAGGCACTGGTGGGTCAGGCAGCCAATGTTTTCCCTGAGACATATGTGGTGGTAGGTACGGCCATTAACGGATGTACTGCTATTACATCAGCCGAAGTACATACCAGTAAACTACCCAGTCCCGGTATTACCGTTGCACCACAGGAGACACTGTGTCTGAACGCACAACTGCAGTTGACCGGCAGCGGTGGGGTAAGTTACGAGTGGCATACTCCGGCCGGCCATATTTACAGAGGAGCGGAGGTGAGCCTGATCATGCAGAGCATGGCTCTGGCAGGAAATTATACCGTGGTAGCAACTGATAAATTTGGTTGCAGCAATTCCACCACAAAATACATTAGCCTCACGCCACTGCCTGAGGGTAGTCTTTATGCCGACAAGTGGGAATCATGTGTTCCTTTTTGTTCGCAGTTCAATTTTAAACCTGCAGGGGCTGCAAGGCCCTGGTCGGGCAGCTGGGTCATAAACCAGAAAAAAATTAACAGTGAGAACTTCAGTTATTGTTTCGATAAGCCCGGCAACTACACAATAACGGGCTCTTTTACCGATAACATCAGTGGCTGTGCCAATTCTCAAACCTATCATGTTCAGGCTTACAGTAATCCTGAGGCTTCATTTAAGTGGGAGCCTGAGAAACCTGTTGAAACCTTCGATGAGGTGAAGTTTTATAATACTTCTTCAGGTGAAGAGCAGAAAAACTGGACATGGCATATTGAAGGAGTTCATGGGCGGTTAGATCAGGAGAATTTCTCAAGTACCTTCCGGGATGCCGGAAATTACAGGGTTGTATTAGTGGTAGAAAATAAATGGGGCTGCTCCGACACCAGCATTAATGTTGTGGAAGTAAAAGGGGATTTCAGTTTCTATGTGCCTGATGTATTTACCCCTGGTAACGATGGTACCAACGACATATTTAAACCCGTTACCCGTGGAGTTACTAAATACCGTCTGGAAATTTTTAATCGCTGGGGCGAGCGGCTATTCTTAAGTCTCAATCCTGAGGATGGCTGGGATGGTACTTTTCAGGGAAAGATCTGCAAGGCAGATTCCTACGTCTGGAATGTGGTGCTTACAACTTCCGAAAATCAGCAGAAGGAATATAAAGGACATGTGATCCTGTACCGATAGGGTGCCATCTTTATAATTTATTTATCTGCTAAGCCGTTATCCGGGATCATCTGCTGATCATACAGCCCGCCATCATAAACTAAGGTTGATGTGATGTTACTCACCATCGGTCATTTTATTAAATTGCTGAGTAATTTCGCTGCTGATAGAGTATTGAGATGTTCGCTTTCCTGAAAAGACCTTACTACACCAACACCTCTGGTTGGTCACGGCTGCGGCAGGCTGTTTTGTTCGGCTTATTTGTATTTCTTTTTCTTTTTGTGTTTGAGCCTTTTCAGATCGGCAACGCTGGCCGCCAGCTGCTGTTGCTGAGCCTTGGTTTTGCGCTGGTCACATTTTTATCGATGGTCATCCTGAATATAGTGTTGCCCCGGTTTTTTCCTTCGTTTTATGCTGAAACACGCTGGACACTAGGCAAAGAGATCCTCCAGACTACCCTAAACCTGTTTTTTATCGGGGTTTTTAATTTTCTTTTTTTCAGCGTGACGATAGCCGGGCACTTTATGCCTGGTGTGTTTTTGTGGTTCCAGTTCAGCACCGTGGCGGTGGGAGTCTTCCCCCTGGCAGCTTATTTTATTTTAAATGAAAAACAACTTCGGAAGCGGTATGAAATATCGGCCGCTGATCTTTCAGTTGATCTTGCTGCAAAGGGCCGAACTGAAGAGGGCCGTCTTGCCGAACTGCAGGGACAGCAAGACAAGGAGCTGCTTCGTTTTCGATCAGATCAGTTATTGTTCATCAGGTCAGCAGATAACTACATCGACGTTTTTCTGAGCGGAGATTCCAGGCAGCGCAGGACCATAAGGGCCACCTTAAAGTCAGCTCAGGAGCAGCTGGCACACTACCCCTTTATTCAGCGCTGTCACAGGGGTTATATTGTGAACCTGAACCAGGTGGTAAGGGTAGGGGGCAACGCTCAGGGTTATAAACTGTTCCTTGCAAATTCAGATGAAACAATTCCAGTGGCAAGACAATACAATGATCTGATTAAAAATCACATGGCTGCCCGTCCCTGAGTTTTTGCCATTCGCCCCTTAACATTGCTCTTGGCCCCTTACAGCGCTGCACGTACCATTTATCTTGTCCTCGCAGGTTTTCTGCAATACTATTGTGGCCAGATATGGAAACAATTCACCTCCTGGCGTTGGCGCTTCATGTTATGGGCGGCAACCTGGCCCTTGCAACAGGGGCCTTTATAATGATAGCGAATAAAGGAAATTCACGGCACCGCTATGCGGGACGGTGGTTTTACTACAGCATGCTCTGTGTAAGCTTAACTTCCTTGTTACTGTCGTTGATCATTGAGTCTGTTTTTTTGCTGCACATTGGCATCTTTGTGTTTTATCAGAATCATGCCGGTTACAGGTCGGTGCACAACAAGGCATTAATACACACAGCTGTTGACTGGGTGGTTCTGATGGCGGCGCTGCTCAACGGCTTGTTTATGCTTGCCTCTCTGCAGCCGGTGCTTAGTGTGTTTGGTGCACTCAGCCTGTTGTTATGTACCGGTGATCTATTTATAATGTACCGGCTTAAAAAGAACCTTGCCGTGAAACCGCTTGCCTGGCTGTCGAGGCACATAGGTATGATGATGGGCGCTTATATTGGGACCATCACCGCTTTTCTGGTTGTAAATGTCAAAGATGGCACAGGCAGTAATCTCTATTACTGGCTGGGACCCACCTTTTTGTTTGTGCCGCTCATGCAATACTGGATATGGAAGTATACAGCAAAAGGCAGAAGAAAAGAGGCAGTAAGATCATGAAGACGTGTTATAATGCAGTGCTGTTACTTTGTGCTGTTACCGGGCTGGGGCAGCCTTACGTGGAGGGTGGAAGAACCCGGCACCGTTTTGCACAGCTAAATTTGGGTGCAGATGTGCGTTTATTCGGTCACGGCAATTTGAATGCAGCTTCCCTCCATTTGCAAAACATAACACAGGCACAGTGGCCGCCTTCGCACACCGAAAGCCGACTGATAATTGGAGGCACACATTTCTGGGGTCATGCTGATTTTCAGGTGGCTTTTACGCTGGTGAAAAACAAAAAGAGCGGTATTTCAAACGGCGCTGAAACTGCCCTAAGGTTTTTTCCCTGGCAGATCAGTGACCATAAACTACGTCCTTATTTTTCACTGAGCTGGTTACCTCAGACTTCGAAGGTTGGAGAGGGAGCAAATAAATTGCGGCACCTCTTTCCAACAGGTGTGGGGATGATTTATAACAGAAAGAATAATCTTTTTGAAGCCGGCCTTACTTACAATTACCAAAGCAGGAATTCATACTATGTTTCAAAAACGCAGCAATCAACTTTGATCTTGCCGCAAGTATGGTTGCACATAGGATACAAATTTATGCTTGAAACCACCCTCAGCGCTGAAAGTTCGTGGAAGAGCGGACGTTCAGCCAGACTCACTGATACCCTGGCCAGCCTGCGACGTTTAAATGGTTTCACCTTTGCAGCAGGCATGTCATCGGCCGTTTTTTTGAGCAGTCCCGCATATAACAGCAAACTGCGGCCGTATCTCGGAGGTCATGGCATGTCAGTATTCCCCGAGCTTGGTGCAGGTTACTATTTTCACAACGCCGATCTGCAACTGAATCTGGCGTACCGAAATATAAATAGCAGTATTGCCGCTTATGGTGATGAACAGATCATTGGCAGAAGAGCGATGAGTTTTGAAGCGTTTAAATTTTTGTGTGATTACCATGGGTTTGCTGCTTTTGCTGGTGCGGCAGCAGGTGTGGATTGGCTGAAGGTCACTGAAAAATCTGACAATGGTGAGGTAGTCACCACAAACAGAAAAGCCATTCAGCCTGGTTTGGTTTTTGGCTGGGATATCAGGCCAGACAGATTGCAGACCTGGTATTTGCGTACGAATTTAAGGTGGTACCCTTTTACAGGAATATATATGCAGAACGGCGACTGGTATTCATTCGCCCAGCTTGAATTTAATTTTATTCAGCTGGTGGTTTTCCCGGGACGGCTTTTCTGAGTTGGATTTTTTTTTGTTTGGCTGCCTGACTTTTTATTACTTATCGCTGAATGCACAAGGTCTTTGAGAAAACAAACCACGTCGTTTTCATCACCTGAGTTGCCAAAATCGGTGAGTGAGGGGAGGTTATACATAAAAAAATTCTGAAAGTGCGCCATTTCCACTAAGGTTGAAGCCAGTGAACGGGGATATCTGTATGAAGGGTTGCAGTCGCTTATCATTTTGCCAACCAGCAGGCATAGATCTTTATAAGGCTTAAAGAACTGCTGATGATTGTCTGCCGCCACATTTTTTGTAAGATAAGCTTTGGAACCTTCAGCTATCACGATCTTGTGAAGCAGGCTTTCGTTCACGTAACTCGTCTGTTCATCATCCTCCACATATGAAGCAAGCATTTCAATCACTTTATGCAAACGTTTCAGAGGATCGCTGATGTTGTTGGTTTGAAACTGGATCTGAAATTCCAGCCAGTTCCAGTACCAGGCTACAAGGTACAGAAGCAGTCTGTGCTTGTTTTCGAAGTACCGGTAGATCCCGGCTTCAGTAGTGCCGATATCATTGGCAAGCTTCTTAAATGTAAATGCCTCTATACCGCTCTTTTCTATCATCTGAATACTGTGGTGAATAATGTTTCTGCCAAGTTCAGATTGCTCCGGATTCCTTAAGAAGAGGCCCTCATTCATCCGAATAAATACCTGTAGTCTGCCGGTCATAATAAAAGGTCGTTTGCGTTTAAACCCCAAATGTATTACAATAGTTTTACAATTATTTATGATAGTAATACTATTGTGCTTTTTTTTCTTTTTATTTTTGCCAAAAAGCCTTTTCGCATGTTACTGGAAAAGAGGATACCATTTAATTATATAGTCAACAAGGTAAGGTATGATGCTTTGTATGTGCTGATCGTATATCTCTTTGTTCAGCTCATTACGCAATATTACCGCCACTGGCTTCCCGATCTTCCCCTTACCATTCCTACATTTATAGGAACAGCCATTTCAATCCTGCTTTCTTTTAAACTTAACCAGTCGTACGATCGCTGGTGGGAAGCCCGAAAGATATGGGGAAGCATTGTGAACGATTCACGAACGCTTGTACTGCAGTTAAAGACCTTTGTGAGGGATAACGAGGAAGTGGTAAAAAGAATGGGTTTCCGCCAGATTGCCTGGTGTTATTCATTGGGACAAAGTCTGCGAAAGCTTGATCCCGCGGGCAATCTTTCCTCTTTTATAAGTGGGGAGGAACTGGCGGAAATACTTAAACATCAAAACAAACCTCTGGCACTGGTTGATAAGCACGGGGAGGACCTTAAATTGCTGAAACAGAACGGTCAGATTGAGTTGTTCTCTATGATCCAGCTTAACGAAACGCTGGTGCGGCTTATGGACTCACAGGGCAGGGCGGAGCGGATCAAGACAACGATCTTCCCGGCAACCTACAAATTATTTCTGCACCTTATCATTTATCTTTTTGTGGTGTTGCTCTCTATCTCACTTAAGGAAGTGAGCTGGTATTTTGAGATGCCATTGCTGCTGCTTATTTCCACAGCCTTTTTTCTCCTTGAAAAATCGGCCACTCACATGCAGGATCCATTTGAGAACAGGCCGACAGACACTGCAGTTACCGCCATTGCCACTACCATAGAGGTGAACATTCGGCAGCTACTGAACGATAACAACCTGCCGGATGCAGCTCCAAAAGAATCATTTTATCAATTATAAATAATCAGCTAAAACCACTAACCATGAAAACACTTACCAAAGAAATGCAGGCTGCAATAACTCCAAGCAAAGCGCTGGAGCTGCTCATCGAAGGCAACAAACGTTTTGTAAACAATCTTAAAATAAACCGGAACCTTCTGCAGCAGGCCAACGAAACCTCCGACGGACAACATCCCTTTGCTATAATCCTGAGCTGTATCGATAGCCGCACCTCAGCTGAACTGATCTTCGACCAGGGTCTTGGCGATATTTTCAGCGTTCGTGTTGCAGGAAACATTATCAATGAAGATGTTCTTGGCAGTATGGAATTTGCCTGTAAGGTGGCGGGTTCAAAATTTATTGTGGTATTGGGACACACAAAATGTGGCGCCGTAAAAGGAGCCTGTGACCATGTTGAGATGGGGAATCTCACCGCACTTCTGTCAAAGATCCGGCCCGCTGTTGAAGATGAAACGTCAACAAGCACTAACCGCAATTCTGGTAATGGGGAGTTTGTAGAAAGGGTGGCGAACATTAACGTGAAGCGCACCGTAAGAGCAATACAGGAGCGCAGCCCAATACTTAAAGAGATGATCGAGAAGGGTGAGATCGGGATAATTGGCGGTTCACATGATGTGGGGACCGGCGTAGTGACCTTTCAGGCAGATACGCTGGTAGTTAATACCAAAGGCGAAAAGGAAAGAGCGCTTGAGTTTGTGAAAAATCACGTCGTACAGGCATAATGTTGTGAGTTATAGTAGTGCAGGCACAGCAAAATACTAAGCCATTAAAAAAAGTACTGCTTGTTGAGGATGAGGCCAGTGTGGCTTCTATCATTACAAAAGGATTAAGTGAGAATAATTTCGAGGTTTCGGTGGCTTTTGACGGGGCCACCGGAGTTTCGATGGCGTTAAGCAACAGCTATGATATACTTATTATAGACATAATGCTGCCTGGAAAGAATGGTCTGGAGGTATGCAGGGAGTTGCGAAGCAGGGAGCTAAGCACCCCAATCCTGATACTTACTGCATTAGGGGCATCAGAGAACATTGCACATGGTCTTGATTTAGGTGCTGATGATTATCTTGTTAAACCATTTAAATTTATTGAGCTTAATGCAAGAATAAACGCGCTTTTACGGCGTTCATTACAACAGGAAGGGCCCAGCACCGAAAGGAAAAATGTGTTCCTTGTGGCTGACCTCGTGGTTGACGACGACGCCAAAACAGTATCACGTAACAATACCCCTGTATCTTTGACCGCCACAGAGTACAGGCTGCTGCTGGTGCTGATCCGTAACAGGGGCAGGGTAATGTCAAGGATGGAACTGCTTGAGGGGGCCTGGGATATCAACTTCAATATGGGCACCAATGTGGTTGATGTTTATATCAATTATCTGCGAAAAAAGCTCGAGAGCGGCTCCAATACCAAACTTATTCATACCGTAACCGGCAGGGGTTATGTATTAAAGGAATCATGAAGACCCAAACCAAGGTAGCTCTTGTGCTTGGCTTTGTGAACGTGGCCATTGTTGCTCTTTTTGGTCTCGCCATTTATTACTTTCTTGATAAATATTCATACGCTGATTTTTATAAACGGCTTGAAACCCGTGCCAGGATAGCTGCGCGGTACAACCTTGAGCTGGTTGAACTTGACGCGGAAAACCTTAAGTCTCTTCGTGAACAGCATCTGGAAAAACTTCCGGGGGAACGTGAGTGGATAATTGAGCTGCACAGCGGAATTTCACTTCCACAGGTTGCCGACTCTGCTAAAATACCGCACGAACTACTGGTAAACACTCTTGCCGAGGGCAAAGGGCACGTTAAGACTGATAATGTATTCTTTACCGGTATTATCCACAGGGAGGGGGCCAGACGATTTCTGGTAGTGGTGTCGGCTGAAAATTACTATGCTTCACATCACTTATACTACCTGCGGACACTTATCCTTGGATGTATTTTCTTTATTGTGTTGCTTGTGGTTATTTTGTCTTATTATTTTTCAAGGCATGTATTCGACCCAATTAAACGAATTACCGATAAGGTAAAGCAGATAAGTACTGAGAGTATTCACTTAAGGCTTGAGAGCGACCTGCAAATGAACGAGCTTGATGAACTCAGCAGCACCTTTAACGATCTGTTAAACCGGATAGAGACCGCGTTCGAGACGCAGAAGAATTTTATAAGCAATGCCTCTCACGAACTGGGGACCCCGCTTACTGCCATAATTGGTGAGGCAGATGTGGCATTAATGAAAGATCGGACGGCAGAACAATACAAGTCTTCGCTTGAAAATATACTGTTTCATGCGGGCCGGCTTGATGAAATAACGAAATCGTTGTTGTTTCTGGCACAAACAGGATACCGCGGGAAAGCCATTTCAATGGAAATTACAAGGGTTGATGAACTTATCTGGGAAACAAAAGGCTTAATTGACAAATTGAATCCCGGAAACCAGATCGCTGTAGATCTAAGTCTGCTACCTGAAGATCACCGGAAACTTAAAGTGAAAGGAAACAGGCAACTGTTGAATCTTGCATTTGCCAACGTTCTGAACAACGCGTGCAAATACTCCAGCAATAAGGTGGTAACGGTTTGTATTGGTTCAAGCGAGAGTCATGTTATTGTTACCATTGCTGATCAGGGTATTGGCATTCCTCAGACTGAAATGGCATTTATATACGATCCATTCTTCAGGGCCTCAAATACAGGCATGTATGAGGGATATGGCATAGGGCTGCCGCTCGCGCGCAATGTAGTTATCCTGCACCGCGGTACTCTGCATGTAAGTTCCGAGGTAAACAAGGGAACTACGGTGCAGATAAAGCTGCCTCTGGCCATACTTCCACAATTCTAATCTGTTTCTAATCTGTTTCTTATCAGCTCCTAATACGGGCATTGTACGTTTGTTTGTGTAGAACGTATCTCCTAATACTAAACGCATGGCTACTACAATTCTGGTTCCAACTGATTTGCGAATAGCGTCGCTGAACTGTGTGAAAATGGCGCTGGAATCGCATCTGAATGCAGAGCAGGTGCATATTTTACTTATGCATCCGATGCATCTCGAAAGTTCCATAACAGGACTTTTGTTTTATTCACAGGCAGATATCCTGCGGTCTAAGGTTTCGCCTGAATTTACTGAGGCACTTGAGATCATCAAGAACCGTTTTTCCACACAGATACTTGGTTTAAGAATCAAACTTTTTCATGGAAGGACCTCCTCGGCATTTGATCGTTTTCTTGTGGCCAACAAGATTGACCAGATCTTCGTTCCGGAAAATTACCATCTACGACTGTCATCAGACACCTTTGATCCGCTTCCACTGATCCTCAAATGTCCATGTCCGCATACAAAAGTTGTGTGGCCTGAATCAATAAAACAATCCGAACAGGAAGAACTGACTGCATTATTCATATAACCCCCAGACATTGAAGACTAAAGATTTCCCAACAAGTCCCGCCGGAAGACTGAAGCTATTTTTTACGCTTTTTGACGCGCGATGGGAGGACCTGCGTTCAAAAAGTTGGCTGAAGACCGTTTACAGCGACTTCAGTGCCGGTTTGATTGTGGCCATGACTGCAATACCAATGGCCATGGGCTTTGCAATGGCCATGGGCATGCGGCCAGAGCATGGTATTATTGCCGGTGCGCTTGCCTGCGTGATCGGACGTACATTCGGCGGATCAAAGTATCAGGTGTATGGGCCCACAGCGGCTTTTATCCCGGTTATTGCCGGGTTAATGTTGAAATATGGCCCGGCCTCAGGCGGAGATTTTGAGACTGCCCACGGTTTTCTGATCCTAAATTCGATTATTGCAGGCATTATCCTGGTGGTGATGGGGATCTTTGGTTTTGGAAGATATGCCCGGCTTGTTCCTAATTCCATTATTGTGGGTTTTACGATTGGTATTGCCACGGCCATTGCACTTACTAATCTGGAGGATATTCTTGGAATTGAATCATTCAGCGACATTCTTGGGCAGGATGAAGACATAAAAGGTGGCTTGATCCACAACCTGGGAGTTGCTTCACAGAATCTTCATCTGATTAATGGCTGGTCATTGTTTTTGGGGGTGCTGACATTTGTATTGACTAAAGTGTTGCTTCGTATTTCCATATTTATACCGGGCCCGGTTATTGCAATGGCTGTTGCCACCCTTCTTTCTGCAACTTTGCTGGCCGACAAGGGAATAATTCTTGTAAAAGACCTGTACGGCTCAATTCCCAATAACTTTTTTGTATTTACAGCTCCTGCTTTGCCTGCAATGAATGGGGAAGTAGTGGTTGATATAATTTATTTTGTTTGTGCAATTGTTTTTGTTTCCGGGGTAGAAAGTATCCTCTGTTCGTCAATGGCCGACAGACTTGCAAAAAATACCAAAACCCCGTTCAATCCGGATAAGGAATTTTTTGGTCAGGGTATGGTTCAGATCTTAACGCCGCTGGTTCAGGGATTTCCCTGTACAGGTGCGCTGGCACGTACAGCAACAAGCATTAAGGCGGGTGCGCGCACACCGCTGGCCGGATACTTTAAGGCAGTGTTAAAACTGGGGATGGCATTTTACCTGGCCCAGTATCTCGAACTTATTCCAATGGCCTGTATTGGCGGTATCCTCGTATGGGTAGCCTCCAATATGATCAAGCCATCCGAAATTCGTGAGGTTCGCCACCTCGGCAAATTTGATTTTGTTATGATGGTCTACACCGCGGTGATGGTGCCATTAACGGATTTTCTTACCGGCGTGCTTTCGGCTTTAATAATATATGCCATTGTTACCAAAGTGTTTTTTAGGAAGAAGAAAACTCATGATACCGCAAAACCAAAGGTTAAAAAACCATTTGAAGATGTACAAATAGAAAAGGAGCAGATGCAGGATCAATAGATAGTTGTGTAAAATCCTGTTTTTGTTGGGTGGCCTCCGGTTCAGTACCGGGGGCCTTTTTCTGATGTTCTTAACGTTGGTTTATAATAACAGGCGGTAAGTCAATGGTTCTTTTATCGCATCATCAAAAAAGAGAAACCCTGCGTAAAAGGTATCAATACTAAGTCGTACTGAAGGGTGCGAGCTGATCTCTTTCCAGGCTTTTGTCATTTCTCTGCTCCAGTAAATATCATCAAAAACAAAAACGTTAGTTCCCCGCGCTAAAGGAAGCAAAGCTGTGAAATAAATTTGAGTGGCCTCGTAACTGTGATCACCGTCAAAATATACTAAAGCAGGCTCATGAACGTTTGCGAGGATCTCCGGAATTGCAACCTCAAATGTTTTATTCAAAAACAAAATGTTATTAACCTTATTTTTTATGGCCAGGTCTTTTGCAAAATTAACGAGCGCTGAACTTCCTTCCACTGATATAACCTTCCCTGCGCGATTTTGTGTTGCCAGGTACAGCGTGTTTAGTCCTACCGAGGTGCCTAATTCCACGCAGGTATTTATACGCAGGTAGTTGGCAAGTTTATATAAGATCTCCGACTGTTTGGTTTTGCTGGTGCCTCTCTTTACTATGTCTGCAACAGTTCTTTTGCTGTGGTTAAAGGTGCGCGACCCGGCTCCAAAGTTACCTGTCTCTATTTCTTCCTCATTTTTTAAAAGTTCATCACGGATTTTTTTTAATTCATTCAGATCGTAAAAACGAAGAGAATTAAAAAACACGTTTTCGCACAGCGCATAAGCCAGTGGAGAATGCACACCGTGACCTTTTGATTTTGCGCTGATAAGGTGTCGCCCGAAACTCAGCAGGGAATAAATTTTATCGGCCATCGCTCACACAGTAAAGGATTTTTTGCACAGTGGCAGGCCTGTAGTCAGGCTGATTGGTTTTTTCCATGTAATAAAGGTTCAGCATCTGCATCTGATGACCGGGATTTTCACGGTTCCATTTTTTTAGAACATAACGGGCGTACAGCGGCCGGAGAAAGGTGTAATTGTCACTCTGGAGGTTTTCAGCCAGCTTTCTCCACCGGTCACTGGAGTACATGCTCACAATGTGCGGTGGTTTGTTATAATCTACCTCAGCCTTATTGAGCCGCAGATCCCACTGTTTGTTCGTGCTGTCAACTCCCTGGTAAACAAACCAGCCATCACGTTTCAGAACTGTGGGAGAGAACATGCCCCAGTACTGATCCAGCCTCAGGAGATTCGCCACAGAAAACACCTCTCGGCGGAGAGTGTATGGAAAGGAGGGAAGTCCCTGCAGATTTATAATCACACACATTATTGTGATTGTAATGATGACAAAACTGGTGATTTTTTGAAGAAGCGTATTCGAAAAGGGATGATAACCTGAGATTCCTTTTTTTCTCCAGGGCAACAATCCTAGTGCTGTAGTAATAGCGATAAGCGGAAAAAGGCCAACATACAGGGTGCCGGCTATGCCCAGATGCAGTAAGCAGATGCAGAAAAAAGCGGCCAGCCGGGTTTTTCCACTTTTTGAAGGCAGTAAGACCAGTACCGGTATCAGGGCCTCTGTAAGTAATACGAACCATGTGAGCAGTTTCAGCAATGAGGGGTATTGATAGAGAAAGTCACCCGTAAATGGGAGGCGAAGTTGCTCAAGGCTGAGTGCATAATACACTGC
>JAEZDS010000234.1 GCA_023433205.1 Bacteroidota bacterium | reverse complement strand
TGCCGATGATATCGTTAGTGAGATGCAGGGCGGATTTTTTAAGTTTATGGTGGGGAGCCATCAGGAATACATACAGGCGCATGACCACCGCGACAAAATTAAGTCTGAGCATGGCGTAAAATCGGCTTTTGTTGTTGCTTACAACCATGGCAGCAGAATTACCGTGCAGGAAGCGCTTATGATCACCAATCAAAAATGGTTTAAGTGAACGCAAGAAAAGATCAAATCTTCAAACGTCTGCTCCTCTTATCTGCTTTCGCGCTGTATTCGCTTTCACCGCTTTACGCCCAGGTAGATACTTCAGGTGCCATACCACTTGACAGTCTGAGTGCCGAGCAGCTACTTGAATATTATCAGAACGAACCACAGGACACCGATGTGTATGTTGGGCCTACTATCGGCGATTCGCTTTTCCGCGAACTGAACAAACTTACCATGCCAACAAGTACAGTGGCCTGGCCGCAGGCCCACAGATTGGATGAGGATGCAGTGGTTTATGTGGATTCCGCTGATATGGCTTTGCAGAAATACAAACCCCGGATAAGTCTGGGAATGGGCAGGCTGGGATATCATGGCGACATTTATGAAAAGAAATTTCAACAGCCCATGTTGGGAAGAATGGGTTATGATCTGGCTATTTCGCAGCGGCTTACGCGCTATCTGCAGGCTGATTTTTCGGTATTGTTTGGAAAACTTGGCGCCAACGAACGCTTACCGGGCAGACAGGAGAATTTTCAGTCAGAAATAAGGGCAGGAGGGGTGAACCTGCTTTATGATTTTGGCAATCTCATTCCTGACCGCTACACTGTGCGTCCTTTTGTGAGCGCGGGGGTAAGTGGTTTTGAGTTTCTTAGCAAAACTGATCTGAAAGACAGTGCGGGAAACACCTATTATTACTGGAGCGACGGCAGCATAAGGAATGTTGCAGAAGGAGCTCCCGGGGCGCAGGATTCAAGAGAACTGGTGCGAGATTACAAGTATGAAAGTGACATAAGGGAGTTAAACCGTGATGGTTTCGGGAAATATGCCGAGCGGGCATGGGCCCTTCCTCTGGGTGCAGGTTTTGTGATGAAGGTTACCGACAGGCTTGATCTGAAACTTAATTTTCAATACTGGTTAACAACCACCGATTATATTGACGGAATAGGAGCCGGTGGAACGGGAGTGAGACAGGGCAATAAACGAAACGACAATTTCACCTACACCTCTTTTGCCTTGCAATACGATCTTATCAGAAAGGTGAGACCTAAAGCAAGAACCTACCGCGACACACTCAACAAGGAGGCCTGGCTGGCTATTGCACTTGCTGATACTGATAGGGACGGAGTAAAGGATTTTGACGATGCCTGTGAGGGAACACCGGCAGGGGTAAAGGTAGATGAAAAAGGCTGCCCGCTTGATGACGACGGCGATGGCATTCCTAATTACCGCGATGATGAGCTGGCAACGGCCCCTCACGCGCCTGTTAATGGCAGAGGCATTACAGAGAACGAAGAAGACTGGCAGCAGTGGTACAACCGATATATGAACGACAATACCAACGCCTTTGTAGACGTAGAGATTGTTGGTAACATTTTCGGGCAGGTCTCAGGCAAAACTGTACGGAGAAAAGAGGGCAAGATCTATACCGTGGAGCTGGTACGGTACAGCGGGTCTATACCATCTGATGAGCTGGCTTTTCTGCTGAGCATAGGCGACATCAGCAGTACCACTCTTGAAGACGGAACTACGGTAGTGTACACTTCGGGTAACTACGAAAAACTGAGTGTGGCCATAAGGCGCCGAGACGAATTCAGGGATCAGGGCAATAAAAATGCAGGAATTTCAACCATTGATGGTAAGAACATTGTACAGCTGCGCGAGGATGAACTTGATAAATTACTCGATGCAGAGCTTTCGCAGCTGGTTAACGAGAACATAGCAGATGAGGGATCAGAAGATGAGTTTGAAAATAACGACGTGGTGTACAGGGTACAGCTTGGCGCCTTTAAAAACAAGATATCAACCAGTATTTTTAATACCAGTGCCGGCGTACTTGAATTAAAAACCGGCGAGAATGTGTATCGTTACGTTACAAGGGGCTATCGCACCATTGAGGATGCTGCAGCGGTTAGAGCCGATCTGGTGATTCAGGGGTACAGCGACGCTTTTGTAACGGCTTATCGCGGCGGAAAGCGTATTCCGCTTAGCGAAACAAAAGCCACCGTAGCGGCAAACTTCAAAGAAGATCTGAGCGAAGATAAGATGTTCAGTTCTGTTGATAAATCTCTTATCGCTTTTAAAGTTCAGCTCGGTCCTTTAAAAAGAAAGACCATGGAAGAGGCGATGGACAATAAAACGAGAGTACTATCCTCTGTTGATAAACAAACCACTGCCACAGGCAGTATCCGTTACACCTCGGGGAGTTTCACCAGCCTTGCTGCTGCCGAAAAATACCGGTCACAGCTTGAAGAGAAGGGGTTTCACGATGCTTTTGTTATTGCTACTTTCAGAGATGAAGTAGTGAGTATACAGGAAGCCCAGGAATTGCTGAAATAGGTCGCTTGCCTTCATAAAATCTGAATTGATAAACCAGCCCGGCAGTTGGCGTCACGCCTAAAGACTGAGTAAACCACCGGTCTCTCTGAAAGGAAATTCTGAAAAGTGTTGCTGGAAACTTACCTGCTTAACAGAAAGTTAAACAGTTTTACGGACCTGAATGGCGTTCAGACCCTTTTTACCCTGTTCGGTCTCAAAAGTTACTTTATCTCCCTCACGTATTTCTTCAAGCACGCCATTAACATGGAAAAAAATGCTGTCCTGAGATTTCAGATCTCTGATAAAACCATAACCTTTGGAATCGTTGTAACCTGTAACTATACCATTGCGGATCTTTTCAGCCGGATCTGGCGCGATTTCGATTCTGGCCCCGAGCTGGATGTCCTCGAGTTTAATTTCTTTTCTTTTTGTGGGATCAGGTGGAGTAGATGAGAAATTACCATTCTCGTCAACGTAGGCTATCATGTCTTCAAAGCTTTTGCCTTTGTTTGAATTGGCTTTACGCTGCTCCTTTTTTTCCTGCTTGTCTTTGCGCTTCTGTAATTTTTTCTTTTCTTTTTCTTTTTTACTATAAGTTTCCTGTGATCTTCCCATTAATTATTTGGTTTCGTGACACCTGATCCCAACAAACATTTCGCTCATTACCTAGCACCAGATTTAGATCAAAGATACAAAAACAGGAGGGTATTTCATAACTGTTTACCAACAATTGGCGAAACAGCCGGCGTTTGCCAATTCGTTTCACGATCTTATGATGCAGAAAAGCAGAGTGGTCTTAAGCTCCCGAAACCACAGCACCACCAATAAAGGAAGTACTATAAATGAAAATTGGTTATAAACAACAGCTGCGTGCGGCTCCAGATGAATAAGGTGCTGCAGAGCCCTTCCCATTCCACAGCCATAACATTCTGTTTCCAATAAAAGCCGCGAAACACACATTGAT
>JAEZDS010000210.1 GCA_023433205.1 Bacteroidota bacterium | reverse complement strand
GTATAACATCATCAACCTTTTAGTGATGCTAGGCACTCTGGCTTTTGGCGCTTATATCGTTTTCAGTGGCGGCTCAATGTCGCTGGCTTACCTTTTGTTTGCCGCTGCTTTACTCTACGGCGTGTTGTTCACCATTCCCATAGGGGGTGCTGATATGCCGGTGGTAATTTCACTGCTTAACTCCTTCACCGGACTTGCAGCGGCTTTTGGTGGATTCCTCTACGATAATAAAGTAATGCTTACCGGAGGTATTCTTGTAGGAAGTGCCGGCACACTGCTTACCGTTGTAATGTGCCGGGCCATGAACCGTTCGCTTTCAAGTGTTATTTTTGGCGCGTTTGGGGGCAGCAGCGCGGTAGCAGCCGGCGACAGCACCAAGGGGTCAATTAAAGATGTTGGCACCACCGATCTTGCTGTACTGATGAACTATTCTAAAAAGGTGGTGATTGTGCCGGGTTATGGGCTGGCTGTTGCGCAGGCACAACATGTAATTAAAGAACTTGAAGACCTGCTCGAAGAAAGAGGAGTAGAGGTGAAATATGCTATTCATCCGGTTGCAGGCCGTATGCCCGGACACATGAATGTGCTGCTTGCTGAAAGTAATGTGAGTTACGACAAACTCATTGAGATGGAAGAAATTAATCCGGAGTTTGAGCAGACCGATGTAGTGCTTGTTGTTGGTGCAAACGATGTGGTGAATCCCGCGGCAAAAACCGATCCCTCTTCACCAATTTATGGTATGCCGATTCTTGAAGTTGATAAAGCCAAACATGTGATCGTGAATAAACGAAGCATGAACGCCGGTTATGCGGGCATTGACAATCTTCTTTTCTACGACCCAAAATGTTCAATGTATTTCGGAGATGCCAAAAAGGCATTACTTGAATTGGTGGCTGAGATCAAGACGATGTAGTTTAAGGGATGTTTAACAACATAGGATCATAGGAAACATAGGAGGTCACATAGTTTTTTGGTGACGTATTGTGGGCAATAAATTGCATTTGAGAAGCTCCCCTGAGAGAGGCAGTTTGTTCCCTATGTGCTTTTCTATGTTTTTCTACTGTGACTATGTGTTTAAAAACTGAAGGCTTTAAGACTATTTTCCCGGACCAAGTTTTTTCACTATCCTGTCATTTTTGTACACCACTCTCTCAGCTACATTTCCCAGACTATCATAGTATAGCCAGATACTGTCACGCGCATCATTACGGTAAATGCCCTGGTAACGGATCTTTCCGTTCTCAAAATAGGTGATGTTGGGCCCTTCTCTTTTTCCTCTTTCAAAATGCAGTTCGCTCCAGGGAAGACCATTGGGATAAAAAGAAACCCATTGTCCGTGTTTTTTTCCAAACCGGAAAAATCCACGGAACTTTGTGATGCCATTGTCGTATTTATCTATATAGGTGCCGGTGTAAACACTATCTGGCGGTACAATCAAAAGCGGGTTCGACCTTTTAAGTGAGTCGGCCCTTTTGCGCTGTGTGGCCTTGCTGACTGAGTCCACTCTCGCCGCCACAATTTCTTCAGGCTCTTCAGGTTCGTTCTGGCAGCCGCTAATAAAACCGAACATTAAGAGCGCGGCCATTAGCCAGCGGTTTTTATTTTTTCCTTTCAATGGCATAGATCAATAATTTTTTCAGACTGTCTCTGGCTTCATTATCCGGCAACAACTCAAGCGCCTTCAGAGCTCTGGCCTGGTAATCGAGCATTACTTTGTTGGCATAACTTATTCCGCCTTTGGCAATCACAAAGTCAATTACTTTTTTTACCTCAGCGCTTTCTTCGTTGTGATTTTTAATGATGTTGGTGATCTTCCTTTTTTCGCTCCAGTTGCTGTGGTTCAATGCATAGATGAGAGGAAGTGTCATTTTTTTTTCCTTGATGTCGATACCGGTTGGTTTGCCAATATCTTCTCCTGAACCAAAGTCAAAAAGGTCATCCTTGATCTGGAAGGCGATGCCGGTTAATGTGCCAAACTCCCGCGCCGCGTCTATCAGTTTTTTGTCGTCGCTCACCGATGCGGCGCCTGCAGCACAACAGGCCGCAATAAGTGTTGCCGTTTTTTTTGTGATAATGTCAAAATACACTTCCTCCGAAATATCGAGGCGACGGGCTTTTTCAATCTGCAGTAATTCACCCTCACTCATCTCCCTTACCGCTGTACTTACGATCTTCAGTAAATGAAAGTCGTCGTTGTCAAGAGAAAGCAGCAAACCTTTCGATAATAAAAAGTCACCTATGAGAACTGCGATCTTGTTTTTCCAGAGGGCGTTTACACTAAAGAATCCTCTGCGTTCATTGCTGTCGTCAACCACATCGTCGTGAACAAGCGTAGCGGTATGCAACAATTCAATGAGCGCTGCTGCCCGGTGTGTGCTGTCGTTAACTTTACCGCATGACTGTGCCGTTAAAAACACAAACATTGGCCTTATTTGTTTGCCTTTACGTTTTACAATGTAGGAAGTGATCTTGTCGAGAAGCGGCACCGAGCTCTTCATGGCCTCTCTGAACTTCTGCTCAAAAGCCTGCATGTGTACTGATACTGGCTCCTTTATTTGCTCAACGGCTTTAGACACAAAAGGCTAAATTAGGTTTTTTTTAATTCTGGATCAGCCAGTTTGTTTTTATTGGCAAGCTGTCCGCAGGCAGCGTCAATGTCCTTGCCCCTGCTGTGACGCAGGTTCACATTTATGCCATTTGATATCAGATGATCGGTAAATGCCCTCAGCCTGTTGCCGCTGGTCTGCTGAAATTCGCCTCCGTCCTCAATAGGATTGTATTCAATGAGATTTACCTTAGCCGGCACCCGTTTACAAAAATCAACCAGCTCCTGCGCGTCCTGCAGCGAATCATTAAAATCTTTAAATACTATATATTCGAAAGTGGGATTTGTATCGGTATTTTTTGTGAAATAATTCAATGCCTCGGCAAGATTGTCAAGTGAATTGGTTTCGTTGATGGGCATAATGTAATTACGCTTTTTGTCGTTGGCAGCATGCAGCGATAAGGCAAGATTAAACTTAACACCATCATCTGCCAGTTTTATGATCATTTTTGCTACCCCCGCTGTTGAGACTGTAATACGTTTGGGCGACATGTTTAGTCCGCGGGGACTGGTGATCTTTTCAATTGATTTTAATGTTTCGGCATAATTCAGCAGAGGTTCTCCCATGCCCATATATACAATGTTTGTGAGAGGAGCGCTGTATTTTTCTGCAGCCGTTTCTTTTACCAGAACCACCTGGTCAAAGATCTCGTCAGCGTTTAAGTTACGCATACGTTTAAGTTTACCGGTAGCGCAAAATTTACAGCTGAGGCTGCATCCAACC
>JAEZDS010000208.1 GCA_023433205.1 Bacteroidota bacterium | reverse complement strand
GGGGAAAGAGGAAAAATCGGAAGTTTGCGTCGCTGAAAAAATAGATAAGTGGACCAATCGTATAACGCCTTTTTGAAAATGATACTTCCAGGATCAATCTGCGAGTATTTGGAACTTACAAAGCTTAATAAAGACGATCAAAAGGAGGTGATAGATCTTTACCTTCAGGAGATCAACACAATACCTCAGGAGTGATCTGGCTGAATTTTATGGTGTGGAGACCAAGCGACTAAAGGAACAAGTAAAACGTAATCTAAGTCGTTTCCCATCTAACTATATGTTTGAACTCAGTGAAGAGGAGTTTACAGCTTTGAGGTCGCAAATTGCGACCTCAAAAACAGGCAGAGGCGGAACTCGTTATGTGCCGATGGTGTTTACTGAACATGGAGTACTACAATTATCCAATGTATTAAAGAGTGAGAGAGCAGAAAAGGTCAGTTTTATCATTATAGATGTGTTTGTGAGGTTCAGGACAATGTTACTGGATAACACAGAACTCCGACTTGCAATCGCGGAAATAAAGCGAAAGACTGAGAATAATACAAAGAATATAGAAGTGGTGTTCCAATACCTGGACGAGTTATTAGAAAAGAAAGATAAGCCCAGAAAAAAGATCGGTTACAAACTTCCCAAGAAGAAATAAACATCGGGCCAGGCCTGCAATCGTTGATGCTGTTCTTTTTAAAGACAGATGTTTTTTTTATACGCACAACCATTGCAGGCCTCAGCATTAAAAAGCCTCGGAGTGATACACGACTTAGTAAGGTAATTAGGGCTTATACTCGTGTATTTAATCGGACTTAGTGCCTATAAATGTAATGTATTCAATTGCACCATGCTACTACGCGATTTTTTTTCGCGGAAGCCCTCTTCAGTCAAAGCTTTGTGAGTACTCAGGATAAGTTTTAGGAAAAGCAGGGCAATTACATTATTATTACCAAAAAATAAAGCATCCATGAAAAAGAAAACGTTATTGTTTAGGGCGGCGTGCCTGGTCATCTTCTTGTTTTGTTCGTTTTATTCTTTTTGCGACAAACCTCAGGTACAGGGCTATTTCATAAATAAAAGTGGTGAAACCCTCAATGTTAAAATCCAGGTGTACACAGTTTTATTCTCCGATAAACTGGATGAGCGCGGGCACCAGGAAGGATTCAACTACATCGATAAAAAAGGCAAAAAAATTCACGTGGGTCACGATGAGGCTGAAGAATATGGATTTACTTATCAAGGCAAAAAATACGTCTATCATTATATTCTAAAAAAACAAGCTTTGGATTTGCTGGGACCATTCTACAAAGGACAATACTGCCAATTGCTGCTCGACGGAGAGTGCAGACTCTACACAATTCTGATAAATGGTGCCAAGACTAACCATGGCTCAGAGACAGACAGGGAGTTTTTGATCTGGAAGAACAAAGGAGATCTTTTTATAAGTCGCACAGGGATGCAGAAGATGGCAATCAGACGAAATGAAATAAGCCTGCAACAGTTGTTTTCAGATTGTCCGCTCCTGCTTGAAAAGATCAAAAACAAAGAATTTACGAAAGACGAAGAGAAGTATGAGAGAATGGTGAAGTTTTATAACACGAATTGCCCTGGTGATTCAGCCGGGGAAGGAGAGGAAGAATCCAATGAAAATGACGAATAAAAAGAAGCAGGATCGACCGTTGCTGCTGGGGGTACCGCCGCTGTGCTGTTGATGGCGCTTGGTGGCACCAGAAGTCACTACTGTCGCAGATGGCTGCATAACCATTGCCGTATTTTTCACCCTCAGACCTCATTCTCACTTTCGTTAGTCGTGTAGGAAACAGCTCCTTGATATCGTTGTTGTCATAGTTTTCAATTTGATATCCCTCAAAGCGATCCCAGCTGCTCCTCAATGGTCTTTATCTTCTGCAGGGCGTCGCTCTCTTTTTTCCTTTCTACAGCAATGATCTCAGGTTTGGCATTAGCCACAAATTTTTCGTTGGCGAGTTTTTTTTGTACTGCCAGCAAAAATCCTTTGTTGTAGTCAAGATCCTTCAAAAGGTCCTTTTTAACTTTGTCCTTGTCGGCATCTATAGGGACGTAATAATTTACGCCTCCCACCATAAACAACTCTTCAAGAACATTTACCGCCCCCGTCTCTTTGCTGCCTAGTTCACAGTTGGCGAGTTTTATAATCACATCCTGACAAATATCGCTGCTGTGTTTGAGCCCCTCTTGGTTTACCTTAAGTGATTGTTTTGGCGAAAGCTGATATTTTGCTCTGATGTTGCGTAGATTGACAACGATTTCTTTTGATGACTCAAAACGATCCAGCTGTTTCTGGTCAGCTGCCTTTTTTGCGGGCCACTCAGCAACGATGATACAGTCTTCATCTGTTCTTTCTTTAACAAGATGCCAGATCTCCTCTGTGATAAAAGGCATAAACGGATGCATGAGTTTTAGTAACTGCTCCAGATAGGTCATACTGGCTGTGTAGGTTTTTTTATCCAGCGGCAGGGCCTTGCCATCAACAAAATCAGGTTTAATGGCTTCAAGGTACCACGCGCAAAAATCGTCCCAAACCAGTTTGTAGGTAGCCATGAGTGCATCACTCATTCTGTACTTGTTGTAATGTTCATTGATCACGATCAGCTGTTCCTGCAACCGGTGACCAAACCATTCAACGGCTTCTGCAGCCGCACTGTTTTGCGCGCTGTCATCTGTTTCAAATCCTTTCAGCAGCCTGAACGCGTTCCAAACTTTATTCGCAAAATTCCTGCCCTGTTCGCAGTAACTCTCATCAAACAAAAGATCATTACCCGCAGGAGAACTTAGGAGCATGCCCACACGCACACCATCAGCGCCATATTTTTTAATAAGATCAAGCGGGTCTGGACTGTTTCCTAATGACTTGCTCATCTTGCGTCCAAGCTTATCACGAACAATGCCTGTGAGGTAAACATTTGTGAACGGTTTTTTCCCCGTGTATTCTTTCCCCGCTATGATCATTCTCGCCACCCAGAAAAAAAGTATCTCAGGTGCTGTTACCAGGTCGTTGGTGGGATAGTAATATTTTACGTCGCTGTTGGCATTGTCCCAGCCATTTTTAATGATTTCGGGATCAAACACCGTCATGGGCCACAGCCAGGATGAGAACCATGTATCAAGTACATCCTCATCCTGTTTTAGTTCTTTTTCTTCTAACGATTTATTTTTAACGCGCAGCAGCGTCACAGCTTCTTCTTTTGTTTTGCAAACCACCGTGTTCCCCGCATTGTCATACCAGGCTGGTATGCGCTGACCCCACCACAACTGCCTGCTGATACACCAGTCGTGTACATTTTCCATCCAGTGTTTGTAGGTGTTCACAAACTTTTCAGGAATTAAATTCACTTCTCCCTTAAGAACCGCATCCAGCGCGGGTTTGCTCACCTTGTCCATTTTAAGGAACCACTGCATGGAGAGTTTGGGTTCAATAACGGCGTCGGTACGTTCACTGTAACCAACTTTGTTTTTGATCTCTTCAATTTTTTCGATCAGCCCTTGTTCCTGCAGATCTTTAATGATCTGTTTCCTGCAGGTGAAGCGGTCCATTCCAACATAAGCGCCGGCAGCTTCACTTATTTTCCCATCGGGTGTGAGGGCATCAATCACAGGCAGCTGGTGTTTTTGGCCAAGATTAAAATCGTTTATGTCATGCGCGGGCGTAACTTTTAGTGCTCCGGTACCAAATGTCGCATCTACGTATTCGTCGAAGATCAGTGGCACGGTTCTGTTTACAACGGGTACGATAATGTTTTTTCCTTTGAGATGCGTATAACGCTCATCGTGTGGATTAACACATACGGCCGTATCGCCCATTATGGTTTCAGGACGGGTGGTTGCCACAGTAAGATATTCATCAGAACCCTCTATTTTGTATTTAACGTAAACCAGACGGCTGGTGGTTTCTTTATGGATCACCTCTTCGTCGCTTACGGCGGTGAGACCCTGCGGATCCCAGTTTACCATACGGACGCCACGATAGATGAAGCCTTTTTTATAGAGATCTATAAAAACATCGAGCACGGCTTCAGTCATGTCCTTGTCCATTGTAAACTTTGTGCGTTCCCAGTCGCAGCTGGCGCCGAGCTTTTTAAGCTGCTCAAGAATAATTCCTCCGTACTTTTCTTTCCAGTCCCAGGCGTGTTTTAAAAATGCTTCACGGCCAATCTCTGTTTTTTTGATGCCCTGTTCGGCAAGTAGTTTTACCACCCGTGCTTCCGTTGCAATGCTTGCATGATCTGTTCCCGGCACCCAGCAGGCATTATAGCCAAGCATGCGTGCACGTCGGATCAGAACATCCTGAATGGTGTTGTTGAGCATGTGGCCCATGTGCAGCACGCCCGTTACATTTGGCGGTGGTATTACAATGGTGTAAGGTGTTCTGTGATCGGGAACAGAATGAAAAAATTTATGTTTGAGCCAGTGTGGATACCATCTGTTTTCCGCGTCGGCAGGGCTATACGTCTTGTTGATCTCCATTAAAAATTGCGCGTCTTCGGTTTGTTAAATTTCGTAAAATTACGTAAAGAATCTGTGCTAAATTATATCTTTATGGCACGATATTAGTAGAAATCACACAAAAACTTAATCCTTAAAAAAACACACATGAAAAAAATTATCCTTTCGCTGGGTTTTATCTCTTGCCTTAGTCTGGCAGGATTTTCACAGGCGGTTCACAGTGCAGACGATGGTCACAATCACGGGGCACCTGCCGAGAAAGCGGCGCCTGCGAGTCTTGCCGATATTAAAATGGACAAGACCACGCACGATTATGGCAACATTATGCAGGGTGCAAATGGTGAGTGTGAATTCAAATTTACCAACACAGGCAAAGAGCCATTGGTTATTACGAACTGCCAGGGAAGCTGTGGCTGTACTGTGCCGCAGTGTCCGAAAGAACCAATTCTTCCCGGCAAAAGCAGTGTGATAAAAGTGAAGTATGATACCAACCGTGTAGGAGGCATCTATAAAACTGTAACGGTTACTTCCAATGCAAAAAGCGGGAACGTGGTGCTTACCATTAAGGGCAATGTAGAAGCCAAGCCGGTTGAAGAAACTTTCCCGCAAAATCCTACTCCTGCAGGCGCGCCTGTAGAAAAGAAGAGCTAATATTTCTAATCTGTTACTCCCATGACCAGGCTTTTTTCCCTTTTTTGTATGCTTTTAGGACTTAACCTCGCTGTAATGGCGCAGGATGGTCCTTCGGTAGTTCCCAACATGGATCCAAACGCGCCCGATATTAAATTCGAGACAGAGGTGCTGGATTATGGTGTGGTGGAATATGATGCCAACGGATTGCGTGAATTCAAATTCACCAACACAGGAAAATCTCCACTGATGATAACTTCAGTTACCGGAGAGTGCGGCTGTACTGCAACTACTATCGACGGGAAAAAGGGTTGGCCGGAAGAGCCTATCCTTCCAGGCAAAAGTGGCGTGATAAAAGTAAAGTACGATACCAAACGTGAAGGCAGGTTTGAAAAAAACGTAACTGTTACTTCAAACGCCAGGTATGCAACAAAAAAAGTACGCATCAAAGGTGAAGTAAAACCAAAGCCCGCAAGTGCAAATTAACAGCAGCATATTTATACAAGATCCCCCGCGCAATTGCCGGGGGATTTTTTATTTGTTTTTAATTGTAAGCGGTCTTTTCTGCTCAGCGGTTTTACAGGCGCAGGCAAAACTTGAGGTGCAGGAAAACAAAAAAAGTTTTGGAAAAGTGCTAAAAGGGCAAAAGGTAAGTCTGCTCTACCTAGTTAAAAATAACGGCAATCAGCCGCTTATATTTGAAAAAGCGGAGGTCTCCTGTGACTGTACGTCAGCCGCTTATCCTAAAGCCCCATTGCTTCCGGGAGATACAGTAACAGTTAAAGTGACATTTGAGACCCGCAGCGCTATTGGTCGTCAGGACAGGGTAGTTTTTCTTCACAGCAATGATCCTGCGTCACCGGCAAAATTGCGGTTCAAAGGAATTGTGGTAAAATATTAACGGTTACCTGAGTTGCCTGTAAAACTCGGCAGCAATGATGCCGGCAGCCATGGCGGCATTTAATGATTCGCTGCCATTTGCGGGGTGAGCCGGAATTGTAAGGGGTGAGTTGATCAATTTTATATTTTTCTCTGCGATGCCGTTTGCCTCATTTCCGATAACGATCAGTCCATCGGCAAGTTTTTCTGAATACAGGTCTGCACCGCCCAGCACCGCACCGTAGATCCTTTGTTTTCCACTGTCTTGAACAGCCGCCTGCAGGGTCATATAGTTTACATCGATTCTCAGAAACGCGCCCATGCTGGCCTGTATCACTTTAGGATTGTAAAGTTCACAGCTCTCAGGAGAACAGTACAGTTTATTTGCACCGAACCAGTCGCACACACGTAAAATGGTGCCAAAATTTCCCGGATCGCGGATGTCGTCGAGATAAAAGTTGAAAGCCTGTCCTTGAGGCAGATCAAATGCCCTGTCGGGTTGCCGGCATACGGCAAGCACCTGATTGGGATTAGCCTGCAAACTTATCCCGCGAAGTTCTTCCTCGCTGATCTCCGTTACAGCAATCCCGCGTTTTTTAATGAGGGCTGCAAACCTGTCAGTAAAGCCATTTTCCGCATACAGGTCCTTTACCAGTTCTGGCCGTTGCAGAATGATCTCTGAAACGGTTTTTGCACCTTCTGCGATGAATAATTTTCTGTTCTCTCTGAACTTCTTAAGGTGCAGTGAACGTATTTCGCGTAACTGATTTTTACTAAGCATTTTTTTAAACTAAATTAGGGCCTGCTGAAAAAGTCCAGAGTGCATCATTACGAAGCTTCGTCAGCGAGGCCCGGTAAAGCTCCATTGCTCCCGAAAGCTATTGGGGGAGCGAGCCGGTGGGTTGCCGAAGCTTTGAGAGAAGCAGATGATGCGCTATGGCTACAGACAAATCAAGCCATTTTATTTTTTATGCACCTATTTTTACCATATCTACTTAAAAGATGTGCACTTGAGAGCTAAAATTTCTGCACATATTGTTAGCCAAAAATTTTGTGAGTGTATTTCAGCAGTCCCTAAATTAGCGTTTTACCGGCAGTTAATCGTATTGGGTATTAAAGATCAGGGTAAAATCTTCTGCAGTTTACTTAAAAAAAGGGCCTGGCAGGCTGTGTGCGCCGCTATTGCACTCTTTCAGCTGCAGGCCTGCAACCCGGCAAAGAAACTTAAACCCGGTCAATACCTGGTTCACAGGGTTGCAATAGAGCTGCCTGCCGGAACGCGCCTCGATAAGAATGACCTCGAGGATTTTTTCAGGCAGAAACCAAACAGGCGACTGTTCCGAAAGATCCCTTTTTTTGTATGGTGGCACAATCTTTTTGATGCGGAAAAGATCCGCAAAAAAAAATTGGAAAGGAACAGGCGCTTTGATCAGAAGAACCAGGAAAAAGTAAAGCGTTTTGAAGAGAAAAATCTGCGGCGCGCCCGAAAGGGGAAGAAACCGAAAATACCGCGGTTGAAAGACAAGGAAAGCCAGACCTTCCTTGAAAGTCTGCGAGACATTGGCGAGCCGCCCGTAATCCTTGATTCCCTGCAGACAGCTCAAACCCGTTTTCAGTTAAGCAGGTATCTTTTCAGTAAAGGATACTTTAATAATGTGGTGACTGACAGTGTTAAAATTCTGCATAAGAAAAAACGCGCAGAGATCACCTATCATTTGCAGCCAGGCCCGGCCTACAGGATGTACGATATCAGCTATGAGATCGAAGATTCGGTGATGGCCAGCGTGATTCTGGCTGATACCAGCAATTCGCTTATTCGCTTAAATAGAAGGTACGACGCAGGTAAATTACAGGAAGAACGGCAGCGCATTACCGACCATGTACGGAACAATGGTTATTACGCTTTTGAGAACGCCTACATCAGTTTTGATGTGGATACAACCTTTGAAGGCAACAAGGTGTCTGTTAACGTGCATGTGAGTAAGTTCAGCCGTCCTGGCAGTACCGGTGCCGATTCAGTTGAGCGTGTAAATCACACCAGGTACAGGATCGAAAATGTGTTTGTGATCACCGAGCCTGTTATTGGAAATGTGAGAGAGGCGCATTTTACCGATACAGTTCCATCCGCGAAAGGGATCTCTTTTTTGCTTAACAGGCCGCTTGCCTATAAAGAGTTTATGCTTGTTAATAATATAGATATGTACAGGGGGCAGCTTTTTCGGAGAGACAGTGCCCAGCAAACATACAAGCAGCTACTTTCTCTTGGCATCTTCAAAAATGTTGTAATTCATTTTCTGCCAAGTCCGGGCTATAGCAGAAGACTGGATTGTTACATTGTGTGCAGCCCGCTCATCAAACAATCGCTTACTGCTGAGACGGAACTTATTAATACCTCTGGCAACCAGGGGATTGACGGTAGTATAGTATACCAGAACAGGAATTTTTTCAGTGCCGGTGAACTCATTGAGCTTAAACTGCAGGGGTCAATTGTGGCTCAGCAGCAGTTACGGGAGCAGGAACAAACGGCAAGCAATATAGATCAGCTACCGAGAAGTTTTAATACCATTCAGTTTGGTCCGGAGCTTACTTTTTCAGTTCCCAGGGCCTTTTTCCCTTTTTCCCTGTTCCCGTTCAGAAAACACATGTCACCCCGTACCTACGTAAAAACCTCATTCAATTACCAGTCACGACCCGATTTCAGCCGCGTGATACAGAGTATTGATTATGGTTTTAATTTCAGGACCCACAACAATTTGCTGCGGCACACAATTATTCCGGCGCAGGTGTATTTTGTTCGTGCGCGGCTAAGCAGTGATTTCAGCCGCACGCTGCGCGAGCTTAACGACGCGTTTCTGGTAAATTCATTTCAGGACCACGTTACTACACTTTCGAGGTATTCGCTTACATATTTTTCAAGCGAAAACGTAACTACCAGCCGTAAGCCGGTAAATTACATACGCTGGAGCATTCAGTCGTCGGGCAGCTTGCTGCGACTGTTGTTTAATGCAACCAACAGGCCGCAGGATTCACTGGGCAGATACACTTTGTATGGCATACCATTCGCGCACTTTGTGAGAAGTGATATTGATTACCGGCTTTATATTCCCGTTCGCAGACGCAGCCGTGTTGTGTACCGTGTGGCAGCAGGTGTAGGAAAGCCTCTTACCAACCTTGGTGTGCTGCCTTATGAGCAGAGTTTTTTCAGCGGCGGTCCTAACAGTGTGCGCGCGTGGCGGGCCCGTACCCTGGGGCCGGGCGCTTATGATCCGCGAAACAGTAACGCGCGTTTTGATAAGATCGGGGATATACAGCTGGAGGGAAATTTTGAGTACCGTTTCCATATCATCAAAGATTTTCACGGCGCTGCTTTTGTGGATGCGGGAAATATCTGGCGTCTGCAGCCCGATGATAACAAACCCGGTGCAGAGTTTCTTGTTGATGAGTTCATTGACCAGATCGCTATAGGAGGTGGCCTGGGATTGCGCTGGGATCTGAATTTTTTTGTTCTCAGACTTGATTTTGCACTGCCGCTGAAAGATCCGAAGTATGAGGTGGGTGACAGGTGGACATTTAACAAGAGACCCTGGCGACAAACAGTGCTTAATTTTGGTATAGGATATCCGTTCTAGATGATGAAAGTAGCCGGTTTTACAATAATCAGAAACGCCATAAAGTTTGATTACCCTGTGGTGGAAGCAATCAGGTCGGTGTTGCCGGTTTGCGACCTTTTTTATGTTGGAGTGGGCAAAAGCGAAGACGCCACCAGGAAGCTGATCGAAGACATAGGTTCGGAAAAGATTGTGATTGTTGATTCGGTGTGGGATGATAAATTGCGCGAAGGCGGGAGAGTGCTTGCTGAGGAAACAAACAAGGTCTTTGACCAGATACCTTCTGCTTTCGATTGGTGTTTTTATATTCAAAGTGATGAATGTGTTCACGAGAATGATCACGGCAAGATAATGCAGGCAATGCGCAACAATCTTGAGGATAAAAAGGTGGAAGGTTTGTTGTTCGCCTATAAACATTTTTACGGACAGTATAATTTAATCGGGGCCGGACGCCGCTGGTACAGAAATGAGATCCGCATCATCAGAAACAACAAGTCCATAAGGTCGTACAAAGACGCGCAGGGATTTCGTAAGGCCAATGGCAAGAAGCTTACCGTAAAACACACCCAGGCTTTTATATATCACTACGGCTGGGTAAAACCGCCAAAAGCGCAGCAGGCAAAACAACAGAGTTTTCACAGAATGTGGCACGATGATGAGTGGGTTAAAAAGAATGTGGCGGCAGCTGAAGAGTTTGATTACAGTAAGATCGATCTGCTTGAAAGATATTATGGTGATCATCCCGCCGTTATGAAACAGAGGATAGGCAATGCGCACTGGCGTTTTAATTACAACCGGGCAAAAGCCAGCATGGGCTGGCGTTACTGGCTGCTGTACTGGCTTGAAAAAATTACCGGATGGCGGGCCGGTGAAAACAGGAACTACCGTTTAATCAAGTAGCTAAATCATGATTGAAATCAAGGCTGTATTGGCGGTTGTTCTGAAGAAGAGTGATCGTAACAGGTGATTTTTGTGCAGGGATCTCAGTGGGGAACCAGTTGCGGCCTTCCGAGGAAATAATAAGCAAACCCTCCGCGTTTCCCATTGCAGCGAAATTCTGGTGAGCAGGCTGTTTGTCATAGTGCAGCAATCCAATGGTGTTTTCAAGATCCCTGCATTGCGCTTCCACATCATTGGCAACTATCGCAATTTCACTCAGGCACAGAAAACTGCCCGGCCCAAATGGAGCCATGCTTTTGTTGTTAAGGTCGAAACGTGCAATAAGCTCCAGTATGTTGCCGTTGTTGTCCTCAAAATAAATGGCTTTGGCATTCCAGGCAGAAAAATCAATGATCTGATGCCCTTCATACACAAAAACGCCAAGATCTTTTTGCCGGAGATAGTGCAGCGCAGCATCAATCTGGTTGCAGGGAATATTAAAAGCAAAGTGATGAACCGGATGAAGGTTCTCTGATGATCTGAAGAGCAGCTGCGAAGAGCCGGCGTCAATGATCAGTGCGTTCTTGTCGTATTTTAGCAAAGGCAGGCCAAGCACTGTTGAATAAAATTCAGCGGTGCCTTGTAGATCGTTGGTCATCAGCTCTGCGGAGAGAATGCGCACAGTTTAAAGGTAAACAAAGACGTGCTGCAAACAAAAACAAGGTCTTCCGGTTTTTTCATATTCCACCTAAATGTTTACCTTCGATCAATAAACACCTGAAAAATGAAAAAGATCCGTTTGTTTTCCGCTTTTGTTTTGTTGTCTTTACTGGTTTCATCATGCGCTTCGCTGCACACAGGTTATATCGCAAATTCTGCGGCACTGAACAGCGGCAACTTTTTATATGTGCAGAGAAATATTAAGGGAGTCTCCTCCGCAAAATATCTGTTTGGAATTGGCGGATTCGGGAAAGAAACTCTCGTAAATGATGCAAAACAGGACATGCTGATCAACTCTTATCCCATTAAAGACAAGCAGGCCCTGGTTAATCTTACTGTGAACTTTAAAACAACCGTGGTAATGCTCATCTTCACAGAGGTTAAGTGTATCGTAACTGCCGATGTAGTGCAGTTTACCGACGATTCAGCAGGTTCACGTTAAGAACAGGAAGTTCATGTCTCCGGACGAATCTGACGGCTGTCAGTGAAACCGACATGGTGGAAGGGCTTTCGGTATATTGAATATCTTTGCCCTTTATGAAGATAAAGTTTCTGGGTGCCTGCGAATCAGTTACGGGCAGCAAACACCTTTTAATAACAGAAAGCGGCAAACAGGTTCTGCTCGATTGCGGATTATTCCAGGGCAGGGGCCGGGAAACAGATGCGGTTAACCGTAAACTTGATGTTGATCCTGCGAAAATTCATGCAGTGATTCTTTCACACGCGCATATCGACCACAGTGGTAATCTGCCAAACCTGGTTAAACAGGGTTTCACTGGTAAGATATACTGTACGCCTGCAACTTTCGATGTATGCGGACTTCTTTTGCTCGACAGCGCTTTTATTCAGGAAAGTGATGCCAGATTTTTCAACAAACACAAAAAGAAGCACGGTCAGAAGCCCATGAAGCCGATTTATACTATTGAGGACGCCGAAGAGTGCCTGACCCGGTTTCATCCTGTGCCATTCGATACAGATTTCAGGATCAGCGATGAGCTGAGCTTCTATTTTTCTGAGAACGGCCACATTATTGGCAGCGCTGCAATAAATGTCACCGTAAAAGAAAAGGGGAGGATCACCCGGCTCGCTTATACCGGCGATATAGGCCGTTATGCCGATCCTCTGCTTAAACCCCCTGCCGTGTTTCAGCAGGCTGATCACATTATCTGTGAATCCACTTACGGAGATCGGTTACATGAAAGTCCCGAAAACGCTGAGCAAATCATTCTTGATATTGTAACCCGTACCTGCATCGAAAAGAGGGGGAACCTCATCATTCCCGCTTTTAGTCTGGGACGAACACAGGAGGTGCTGTTTCTTCTCGATAAACTCAGGAACAGGGGTTTGCTGGCCGGCATCAAAATGTTTGTAGACAGTCCGCTTTCAAACAAGGTAACCTCAGTTGTGCGCGCACATGCCGAAAGTTTTAACCATACTTTGAAGACATATCTGAAAAAAGACGCTGATCCTTTTGGTTTTCCTGAGCTTACATATATTCAGGATGCTGAAGAGTCGAAACGTATCAATGAGCTGAAAGAACCGTGTGTGATCATTTCGGCCTCGGGCATGGCTGAGGCGGGAAGAGTAAAACACCATTTACGATACAATATCTCTGATCCTCGCAACACAGTTCTTTTCAGCGGTTACTGCGCGCCGGGTACCCTGGGTGCAAGATTGCTGGCAGGTGAAAATACGGTACACATATTTGGTGACTTTTTTGAAGTGAAGGCAGAAATTCAGTCCCTGCAGTCGCTTAGTGCTCATGGCGATTACGTGGAAATGATCCGCTATCTGTCGTGCCAGAGTAAAAACCTCGTAAAAACCATTTTTCTTGTTCATGGAGAAGCCGGAGGAAAGGAGTCGTTCAGGGAGAAACTTTTGCAGGAAGGTTACCGTACGGTGGTAATACCAGAAAAAGGTGAGAGCTTTAAGCTGTGAAGAACAGCTGTTTAAATTATGTTTATTGCTGAATTTAAATTGTATTTTTAAAACAAAAAATCAGATGGTTTATTTCACGCATGAAACCGTACTCGCTTTTTTACTGAGAGTTATACTGGGAATATTGTTTTTTTTTCAGGGATACGACAAAGTCTTCAGACTCGGCATAAAAGGTGTGGGTGAATTTTTCCGTCAGGAATCGCGTCACCGGAAAATTCCGGATGCTGTTCTGCGCTTTTCTGCTTTTTTTACTTCTTATGTGGAATTTATCTGCGGCGGGTTGCTGATTATTGGTCTTTTTAAAACGGCAGCACTTTACCTGTTAGGTGTTGATCTTATTCTTGTTTGCGCAGCCTTTAGCTTGTTAAAACCTATGTGGGACATGCAGTTGCTTTTTCCCCGACTCATTCTCCTGGCAGCGGTGCTGTTCCTTCCTTCCGACTGGGACCAGCTTTCTTTGGATTATGTTATTCAAAGCCTCTCTGCGCGTTAGTTTTATCATTAAAAAGGTTAAAAGCGGCAAAGACTGTTAAAGCCTCCTAATTACACAACCACGCGCCATAATTGTCGTACAATCAGTATTCGGTGAAAGGGGTTTTTTGATAGCCCTGCACCCGAAAAATCCCGTTTAACGGGCGAACTTAAAAGCTGAGAAACATGACACAAAAGAACCACCAGGGAAAGCATTGGCTCATTCTTTTCCTCATTTCATTTTTTTTCTACAATGGCCAGGGCCAGACACCCATCAAACCTTACTTTTTTGGCGTTAATGCCTGGATGCCTGATACCATTGGCGATGTAAACAATTGTGCTTCGCCACCTTGTATCAAATATGGCAAACTCCATAATAACTGGCAGAAAGTGGAAGACAGTAAGGCGCAGATCGTGCGGTACGGTGGTATTTCTCCCGATAAAAATAAACCTACGAACTACCAGTATATCCGGATGATCGACTCTATCCGTGCAAACGGTATGGAGCCGATAATCCAGGTGCCCTATTGGGACGGGCGCTGGTCGGCCACTCAGGCGGCTGCTATTGTGCAATACATAAACGTAACGCGCGGCAAGGGCATAAAGTACTGGGTAATTGGTAACGAGCCAGACCTTAAATATGGAGCCACAAATGCCTCGCATGTAGCGCCTTATATTAAAGCATTTTCTAGTGCAATGAAGGCGGTTGATTCTACGATCAAGATCATTGGTCCGGAAACAGCCTGGTTCAACCAGAGTATCATCGACGGGTTAACACAGCCCGGCGGCACAAATGATATCACCGGTAAAGACAGCAACGGTCGTTACTATGTGGATATTATCTCCTTTCATACTTACCCAATGGGCGACAACAATACAAGTTTGCCCACACGCGCTCAGGTTATCTCAAAACTTACCAGCAGCGGTTCGTTTGAAAGCGATCTTACTTACCTCAACGGCAGGCTGGCTACTGCAAATGCTTATCATAACCGTACCGGGACATATGCTCTTGAGGCCGCTGTAACCGAAGCCAATGTGGTGTATCAGAACAGCAGTACTGATAATGTTTACGGCCTGGGAGCGAATAGTTTTCTTGGTGCGCAGTTTGTTTCAGAGCTTTATGGTATCAGTATGAATAAGGGCCTGGTTTTTGTGAATCTCTGGAGTGTGATTGAGGGCAACAGTGTGCCGGCAAGTCTGGGTTTTGTTGATCATTATACCGGCGTTAAAAAACCGCTGTATTATCACTTCAAGATGATGGCGGAGAATTTTAAGGGTAATGCCATCACTGCAACCGATAATCAAACCAACGTAAAAGTTTTTGCAAGCAAAAATGGTCAGCAGACCTCTGTGATGATCATGAACCAGGAACTGAGCACCAATCACATCTACGCGCTGAATCTGAACACGGTTGCAATTACAGGCAGCCAGTCGTTAAAGATGAATGTAAACGCTGGCATAAATGCTCAGCATACAGGCACACTTCAAAACCAGTCGTCTGTTCTTTTACAGTTCGACGGTGCGGGTAACCTCACCCATCAGTGTGTGTATTCGCTAAGTTTGCATGCCTCCTCCAACCTGCCGCCCAGCTGCACAAATTTTACACCAACAGCGCCGGTAGATCTGGTAATAAACACTGTATCGGCAAATACAACAAGCGCCCAGGCGGGCTCAACGGTTTCTCTTTCTGCATCTGTTTTTAACGGGGGCTCTTCGACGGCTTCGGTGAGCAAGGTAGGATTTTATCTATCCTCTGATTCATTGCTGGGCAATGGCGACCAGCTTCTCACAACAATTAATGGTGCCGGTTTAAATGCCTCAGCATCTGCGCTAAGACAGGGTACTGCTTCAATCCCAACGGGTGTTTCAGCAGGTAACCATTTTATTCTGGCTGTTGCCGATCCGCTTAATGAGGTCTCAGAAACCAATGAGAACAACAATGTAAAAAGTATGATTTTTACAGTCCTTCCGAACGGTGGTGTTGATCTGGTAGTTCAGAATGCAGCGCTGTCATCTACCGCAGTTACTGCGGGAGCGACGCTTACCCTGACTTCAACCCTGTTTAACGCCGGTGCTCTTGCCGGTAACAGCGGTAAACTGGGCTACTACCTTTCTACTGATACCATCCTCGGTACTGGCGATAACCTGCTCGCTTTTGCGGCCTCTCAGACGCTTGCTGCAAATAGCGGGGCGCAAAAATCGGCTACTGTTAACCTTCCGGGAACCTTAACTCCGCAGTTCTACTATATATTATTTAAAGCTGATTACGCTTCTGAAGTGAACGAAACAAATGAACTTAACAACGTTTCATGGGTGAAGATCCAGGTTGCCGCCCCTCTGCAGCCTGATCTGTCAGTGATTTCTGTTACAACTAATCCTTCAGCTGCTTTGGCAGGTGCAACTATCAGTGTTGGGGCTAATGTGCTGAACGCTGGTCTGGGAACTGCCTCATTAAGCGGGGTTGGATTCTATCTTTCTGCCGATTCACTTTATAATGCCGGTGACAGTTTCCTCGGTGCTGCAGCAGGCGGAAGTCTCAATGCCTCCGGTTCAGCGCTTCGTCAGACAACGGCAGTGATTCCTTCAGGAAAAACCGCAGGATCTTATTTCATTCTGGCAGTGGCCGATCATAACAATGCACTTGCCGAGAGCAATGAGAGCAATAACGTTAAGGTTATATCATTTGCGGTGCAGGCGCCACAGTATGTTGATCTGCAGATCAAGAACGCCGCTGCAACTTCTTCCAGCGTGCAGGCAGGATCGGTTATTACTGTGAGTGCGCAACTCTACAACGGTGGCAATGCTGTGGCCAGCAATGCCAGGGCAGGGTATTATTTCTCTGCAAATAACCTGTTTGATAACAACGACATCTTTATTTCTGCCGAGGCCGGTCAGACAATCAACAGTACCGCTGGCGTTGTTATATCTGAAAATATAGCAGTGCCTGGTGCGATGGCTGCCGGGGCGCATTATATTCTGGTGGTAGCCGACCATGCCGGCGAGATTAGTGAATCTGATGAGCAGAATAATGTAAGTGCCATTCCTTTTACGGTGGTTGCTGCTTCATTCGTTGATCTTCAGGTAAACGCTGCATCGGCGTCGGCAACTTCAGCCGTGGCCGGCAATACCGTTGCACTAAACGCCACGGTGTACAACAGTGGTAACGCTACAGCGTCGGTTAGCACGGTGGGATTTTACCTGTCAAGTGATACCATGCTGAGCAATGGTGATGACTTTCTTGGTTTTGTCAGTGGAAATTCATTGTTGGCAAACAGCGTTTCACAAAAAAACGCGGTTGTTACAATACCTACGTCTAAAACCGCGGGTAAATACTATATACTTTGTGCTGCCGATCATAACAATGCGATTGTTGAGGCAGATGAAAACAATAATGTGATGGCATTGTCCTTTTCAGTGGGTCCTGACCGGTCCGGGTATTATCCTGATCTGGTTGTTCAAAGTATGAGTGTGTCGCCTGGCAACATTATTGCCGGCGACAAGATCAGCCTGAACGCAACTATATATAATGCCGGTAACATTGCCTCACAAAGCAGCAAGCTGGGTTATTACCTTTCTTCGGATACTGTTTTCGACAGTGCTGATACTTTTCTTGGTTTTTCGATGGGTAACAGTCTGGCAGCAGGCACAGGGGCGGGCAGAAATCTCAACTACAAAACCAGCGTGAAACAAACACCGGGACTGCATTATGTTCTGTTTTTTGCCGACCATACAACAGAGGTCAGTGAATCGAATGAAGGTAATAATATTGGGTTTATGCCACTGATGATCACCGCCAGAAAACAGGAAGTGAAGCTCACACGGGTGAGTTCAAGTGAAAAAACAATGCAGGGCGGAAAAACCTACATGTTTGAAAGCAGCGTTTCCAATCTGGGAAATGTTGAGTCTTCTGTGAGGGTTCGTTATTTCCTTAGTGCCGACAGTGTATTTGATATTTCGGATGTGTTAATTTCCGAAACCGCTTATCAGAATCTGGCGATTAATAACGCGGAGATGGAACCGGTAAAGGGAATGATCCCCGCTAATGTTTTCGAAGGCAGCTATTTTGTGGTTGGTGTGGCCGATCACAATGGTGAGATGCCTGAACTGGACCTGGGAGATAACGTGTTGGTGACACCTGTGGAAATTGTGAGCCAGCTCACCGGATTATCAGGTGAGGAGGCCGACCTTTCTTCTCTGAAGATATTCCCGAATCCAACCGCCGGGCACCTTAATATAATGATAGGACAGGGTGCAGATGAAAGAGGAGGCACACAGATCGAACTTCTTGACATTAACGGCCGGCAGGTATTTGTTTCGAAGGTTGCCTCTTTTGGTAACAGACAGGAGATTGATCTGCCATCTTCATTAATTGATGGGATCTATATTTTAAGGATACATTTTGAAAGTGGTGTTGTATCCCGGCAGATTCTGTTAGGCAGATAATATTGCTTTTCAGTAGAAGACCCGGTATTTTTTGCCGGGTTTTTTTTTTGTCAGTCTTTTGGATGATGCTCGTCTTTGTCCTCAATCAAATAATTATGCTTTTTTCTGTAGTTCATTTCTTCATTTACCGCGCCAAGTCCATGTCGTGTCTCAAGAATAAGAAGTATGCTGGCAGCAAGTAACAGAAGTGCCCCAAGCATTGCTGTGGTTATGGTCAAGGTAGAGCTTTTGATGTCGAATAATTCAAATAGTCCTAATAACAGGCTGGTTGAAATAAAGAAGCAGATCGCAATATAAAGAAGGGTCATTGCGCGCTGCATGAGAATGGCACGTGTGGCAGCCCGCTGGAGCTGGCGGTTCAGGAGTTCTTTTTCATCTTTGGTGGCGAAACGTTTGCCTGTTTTAATGTCTTCGAAGTCTGCGTAGATCTTTCTGGTGCGTTCTACACTGCGGTGTAAACGCTGTGAGGTAGTAAGCGACAACGAACCGCTTGCCAGGATCAGCACCGCAGGGGTGATCATGGCTGCCAGAATAGTTATAGCGCTGTGGTTTTGATCCATTATTTCTTGCTGTGGTATGCCATGGTGCCGGTGATTGATATTTCAGAGGAAGCGGTGTTCATTTGTAAGAATTGAATTACCAAAGGGCGGTCAGATGTTATCTCTAGCGCGTAATTTTCCTCAAGCGGTACCGGGATCGGATCGATAAGATCGTTGATGCGGATCTTGCGGATTCTCTGTGCCGGAATAACAATTACTGCTGAACTTTCTACCAACCTGTCTCCGAAGAACACGTTAATGGTGATTCCCGCCTTTTTGTTGCCGGTATTAAGCACTGCAATTTTGTCCTGACTTAAAAGATCCGGTTCTTTTCCTGTGCTCTGTAAAGGGATCCGTCCTCCTGCTATCAGCCATTTTTTCGAGCCTAAGTTTTTCATCCGAGAAGATTTTTGAGATAGGGATTTATTAATACATCATGGGGGTCCATTTTCTTTCTCAGCGCATTAAAAGTGTCCCAGCCCTGGTACATTTTACGAAGCTGAGGTGCCTGCAAAGTGTGTTTCTTGCCCCAATGAGGTCTTCCGCCAAAGTGCAGAAAAACCGGTTCTATTGCTTTAAAGTAGTGCCAGAAAGGAAGGCCGGCATTCTGATGGAGTGAAATGGTAACGGAATCACGGCCACTGAAAGGGCTGACAAGAAAGTCATCGGCGGCGATGGTGCGGTAAAGCACTCTCCATGCAACATCTTTCCTGAATTTTTCTTTGATGATCTTTCGTACCTCCCTGAAACACTCCGGGCCAGCCTCAAAAGGAAGGGCATATTCCATTTCATCAAATTTTAGCGCTCTTTCACGGGGGAGAACGTCAATGGCCCACCCCTCAGCCTTATAAATACAGCTGGCGTAAGGCATATCAGAAACTCCTTTTCCGGGTTCATTCAGCGTTCTCAGCTTTACAAGGTCGTTGCGTGGATACCAGTAAAAGTCAAAGTTACGGTTGCCGTAAACCAGTTCATCGAGATGAGCCAGGCAATCATTGGTATGGGTGCACCATTCTTTTCGTTCAAGCTTAAACGCCGGCAAAAGTTTCAGCTTCATGCTTGTCATTATTCCAAATGTTCCCAGAGAAAGGCGCAGCGCATCAAAAAACTCCTTGCCATGTTCTTCCTCAGAGTATTCTATTAATTCTCCCTGCGCTGTTATCATGCGACATCCCACCAGCATCGATGAAAGGTTCTTCAGTTTGATGCCTGTTCCGTGTGTACCTGTACTTATTGCGCCGGCCAGGGTTTGTACGTCAACATCACCGGTGTTGTGTAATGAAAGCCTGTATTTATTTAACAGCGATTTTCCGCTTTCTTTTACCGTTAGTCCGGCACCAACCCACGCGCTGTTATCTTTGTTGTTTCCCCGTTCTGTTTTTGTAAAGTTTTTAAGCGAAATAAACAATTCTCTGGTATAAACAAGGGGAGGCGAGGAGTGTCCCGCGCCCACCACGCGTATTTTTTTACCTTCTTTTACCGCGTTTTTTACCGCGCTTTGCAATTCGTCTTCGGTTGATGGTTCAATTGTCTCCCCCGGACTGAATTTCAGACTACCCGACCAGTTGGACCATATTTTATTCGTGTTTGCTGTCATTCCTTTTTTAGCTGAGGTAGTACCTGCTGACCGAAAGTCTCAATGAACTCGGGCTGATTGGTATTAACATTATGAAGAATGATCTCATGAATGCCAAGCGAAATGTATTCTTTCAGCCAGCTAACGTGTTTTTCCGGGTCAGAGGAAATTTTTACGTGATCAAACATGGTCTTTTTTTCCACGAATTTACCGGCTGCCTGAAATTCCTCGGGATTGCGCAGTTCTGAAAGCATGCGGCTTTCAAAAATGTTTGTTTTCCATTCATCGTGCGCACCCTGCAGTGCTTTTTCCTCATCGTGATCAAAAGAAAGTTGGTATTTTACTATGACTGGTTTGTTTTTTCCGCCTCTTTTTCTGAAAGCGTTTATCACTTTTTTAAGCTCATCAATCGGGTGAGAGATGGTTATAAGCGCGTCTGCCC
>JAEZDS010000132.1 GCA_023433205.1 Bacteroidota bacterium | reverse complement strand
ATTCAAATTCTTCGAGCAGCCACTGGCAGAATTTATCTGCATTGTCAATCGGCAACCTGGCGATACAATAAAACGCGCCGCTTGGTTTAGGACAAAAAACACCTTCAATACTATTGAGTCGTTCCACCAGGTAATTGCGGCGGGCAGTGTATTCTTCTTTTACTTCCTTAAAATAACTGTCGGGCGTTTCAAGCGCGGCCTCTGCACCAAGCTGCCCGTAACTGGGCGGACTAAGGCGCGCCTGCGCAAATTTAAGCGCCGCTGCCATAAGTGTTTTGTTTGTGCTGATCATTGCTCCTACACGCGCTCCGCAGGCACTGTAACGTTTACTGATGGAATCGAGCAGTACAACATTGTCGGAGATACCTTCAAGGTGCATTACACTTACATAATTGCGGCCATCGTAACAGAACTCCCTGTAAACCTCGTCGCTTAAGAGAAACAAGTCATGTTTTTTTACAAGATCTCTTAAAGCCTCAAGCTCTTCTCTGGTATAAAGATAGCCGGTTGGATTGCCGGGATTACAGATCATGATACCTTTGGTTTTTGGACCAATGGCCTTTTCAAACTCACTTGCAGGTGGCAAAGCAAAACCGCTTTCAATATAACTTCTTACCGGTTTAACTGTCACATCTGCGGCACGGCTGAAACCGTTATAATTCGCGTAAAAAGGCTCAGGAATAATCACCTCATCGCCTGGATTAAAACAGGTTAACATGGCAATCTCTATGGCCTCACTGCCACCGCAGGTAACAATGATGTCGGACGGTTGCAGCTGGATCTTAAACTTTGCATAATAGTTACATAGTTTTTTACGGTAACTTTCATTACCCGCGCTGTGACTGTATTCAACCACCTTCATTTTCGAGTTCGCAATGGCGTCAAGAAAACTTGCGGGGGTTTCAATGTCGGGCTGACCGATATTGAGGTGATAGATCTTTACGCCCTTCGAACGGGCTGCTTCTGCATAAGGCACCAGCTTCCTTATTGGGGAGGCCGGCATGTCGAGCGCTTTCTTTGAAATGCCTGGCATGAGTTACAATTAAAAAAGTTACAAATATATTATGTGGAATTTGAGTCTGACTAGAAGCGGCTTTTTCCAAATGATTTTTTACGATCACCCTTGTCCCTGTTGAAGCCTGAACCAAAACTGCCTGGCTTGCGTGAACGTTTAAAGTCTTTACGATCACCTGAGCGGGCAGATCTTTCTCCGCCGCCGCCGCCTTCTTTCATACGTTTGTTACTTACCTCAACCGATATTTTGCGGTTGTTGAATTCAACGTCAGAAGAATTGAGGCTCAAAAACTGGTCAACGTATTTACTTTCAGTCTCGAAAAATGAAAAACTGCTTTTTACATCAACGTTAAACACCATACGCTGCTGTACTTTTACTGCGTCTGACAGGAAATCTTTCAGGCTGTGGATATTAAATCCATCCATCTGTCCCATATTAACGAACAATCTGCTTGTACGGTGTTTGCCAAATGCTCCGTCAACACTGCCTTTGGCAATATTAAGGTCTGGCGCGTTCTCGTAATATTCGTGAAAGCGGTTAAACTCTTCGCTTATAAAACGTTTAATGAGTTCTTCCTTGCTTAGATCTTTCAGTTCTTCGTAAATGGCTGGAAGGAAGGTTTCGATCTCCTCATCTTTCACTTCCACCTTGTGAAGTTTATGCACCAGATTGAAGAGTTGTTTTTCACAAACCTCCAGACCATTTGGGACATCCATTTTAAGGAATTTCTTTTTAATGATGCGCTCAATATCCCTGATCTTACCCTGATCTTTAGGTGTAAGAATTGTAATTGCTATTCCTGACTTCCCCGCACGCGCTGTACGGCCGGTACGGTGAGTATAGTTCTCAACGTCTTCAGGCAAATTGTAATTGATTACGTGTGTAACATCATTCACATCAATACCTCTTGCAGCAACATCGGTTGCAACAAGCATCTGTAGTGTATGGCTGCGGAAACGTTTCATCACAAAGTCACGCTGGCTCTGCGAAAGATCGCCGTGTAAAGCGTCGGCGCTGTAACCGTCCTTAATCAGTGAATCGGCAACTTCCTGTGTTTCTGCCTTTGTACGGCAGAAAACGATACCAAAAATATCCGGGTAATAATCTACTATACGTTTCAGTGCAAGGTAACGGTCGCGCGACTGCACCATGTAATAGATGTGATCGAGATTATCAGCACCTTCGTTTTTTCTGCCAGTGCTGATCTCTTTTGGAGAATCCATGTAAGTGCGAGCGATACGATCTACCTCTCTGGGCATAGTAGCGCTGAACAGCCAGGTATTTTTAGTTTCAGGAGTTTCTCTGAGTATGGTATCAAGATCATCTTTAAAACCCATGTTAAGCATCTCATCGGCCTCATCGAGGATAACGGTTGACACTGTGCGCAGGTTGATGGCGCCTCTTTCGATCATATCGATCAAACGGCCCGGGGTTGCAACAATTACCTGCACACCACGTTTTACGTCTTTTATCTGGCTGTCTATTCTTGCACCACCATACACCGCGGTTACAGAGAAGCCTTTGATGTATTTACCGAAATTTTTAATGTCGTTGGTGATCTGCACACAAAGCTCGCGTGTTGGTGCGAGAATCAGTGCCTGAACGTTGCGGTTATCCGGTTCAAGTTTTTGCAGCAGAGGTAGTCCGAACGCTGCGGTTTTGCCTGTACCTGTTTGTGCCAGCGCTACCAGATCGGTTAGCTGCGTGGTAAGCAGTGGGATTGTTTGTTGCTGGATAGGCGTAGCCGTTATAAATCCAAGATCATTAACAGCCTTTAGAAGGTCGCTGTCGAGACCTAATTCATGAAAAGTCATTTTTTAAATTTTAATTTGTCATTAAAGCTAAAAACACCTCGCTTTAATGCGTGCCCCGAAAATGGGCTCCTGCCGACAATGGCGAGATAAGTTTCAGATTAAGGGCGCAAATATAGTGTTTTTAATGCGTTAAAAAAACTGTGCATACAAAAGTCGTTAAAGACATCAAAATAGCAAAGGCAATTAATACGCCTGTTCAGTGTGACCGGGAACAGGGAGAGATAAGTACAGCAATGGGTAAAATTAACTCCAAATGTTAAAAAAATACGGAATATCTCCGGGTGTATTAAAGGTTAAGGCCGAATAATGAATACAGCACCCTACAACCAAAACAGGCAGATTACTCGCATAACATTCACTCTCGTTCGGCTGAAAAGTACTTCCGCTCATTTTAACAGGAAGCCGGCTGAAAAGGAAGTATCTTTATTATATGGCATTTCAGACAGGACCAATTACCCTTAAGGGGACAATAGGAGGAATAACCTTTTATAAAAGTATGTATGGCAACCTGGCGCGCTCAAAGGGCGGGCCAACACGCAAACAATTTAAGAACGATCCTGGCTTCGCGCGATCGCGCGAGAACAGCGATGAGTTTAAACACTGCTGCCTGCTTACAAAAAAATGCTGGGCGCATTTGCGGACGTTTGACCCCGGCAATAAACTTTTGTACCCGCGACTTATGACACTGTTCTGTGCAATCAGAAAGTGCGATGGCAGCAGCAAAAGAGGACAGCGAAATGTTTATGAGGGATTAAAGTCAAAAGCAGGAGAGGGTATTTTTTCGGAGTATGTTTTGCAGGAGAAAAAAAAACTAAATGCAGAACTGCTAAATGTATTAAAGCTCTTTCTTGAAAAAGAAAAACAGAAGGAAGACGAATTACAAAAGAAGCAGCAATCACATAAAATAGCGGCAAACATTCAGCGCAGCAAGGCGGCTGGTAAAAAGAAAAAAACTTTAAGGCCCGTCACTTTCAAAAAGAAACAGAGGCCGGTGCGTAAGAGTGTAAGCGTTAAGATGAGGAAGGGCAAAGAGAAGACGGGAGGGTGATTTGTTTTTAGCAATGTACGTGGAAGGAATGGTGCTTATCTAGAGAGTTTGTTGATTTGGCATTTTTGGCCGACCAAAGTCATAAAAAAACAATCGTATAAAGCCTTCATTTTATTTTCGGCGAAACTCTAGCCGCAAAGCGAGATTTACTTTCGATCGTGCAATTTAATTTTGAGGGGTGCTCTATTTTCGTAAATTTAACCTTCGGAGTATAGGATAGAAATGCTTTCTGATAAGTAATACACTCAAAATTCATCATTATGGTAATTAAAAAAAGGCACTCAAGGAAAATTCTCGCCATTGTTTTTTTAGTAGCGACAATCTGTAGTTCAGCACAGGAGGCCCCAGTAAGTGAAGGCGGCCTCCTTGATACATTGTATGACAGGTTTGGTAATAAAGTTTCGCTACTTTCTGCTTCAGTCAATTCTGGCAGACAGTTAGGCATGCCAAGCACCGTGAATTCAGGTATTCCCACCTCCTCTTGTAGTGCCGGGTATTTTAATCTGTACTTCGTACCAAATATGGTTTTTGGAGCAGTACAAAATGCAAATATGGTTGCTCAGGCAAAAATGGTTGTTTGCCAGGCTTTCACTGATGTTTCCGAATTTATCAATACAAACTCTTTAAGTATAAATGCCTCAGTTGGACCAAAGGTTAACATTTTGGTTACCAGTGCCACTAGTGGAAATGTGGCATCAGCAAGCCCGCTATTTGTTTTTCCGCCTTCGCCTGATAACCCAAACCAGGGTTACATAGATGGGTTAGTGCATCAGATGTTGCTTACTAGCGCAGATCCCTATAGTAGCCTACCTATGACATTTACGCAAAGTGCTGCCTTCACAAACGGTTTTTTTCACGGCTACCTGGATTTTAGCCCTTCATTACTACACAATTATAATCTATCCATTACCGCTGCAGCCACGGGCACATTAAATGACTTATATACTGTCACGCTCCATGAGATCGGTCACCTACTGGGGATCGGCTCGCTTATTGGCTCTACAGGCACTTCAATACTTGGAGTGAACAATAACTTTTACAGCAGATGGGATGCTAAGTTAAATGATGCATCTGGAAACCCATTATTAGGTCCTGCAACACTGACTTCTTGCATCAGTAACTTAAACTACACGGCGTCTCCTACGGCGATAGCTCCTGGCGGAACCTGCATCACTGATGATACCCAATGCGGCACTGCTTCTCAATATTCTTCTACCTCGGTTGTTCTTCCACTTTACACACCCAACTGTTTTGAAGTAGGATCTTCTCTTTCCCACCTTGAGGACATGTGTAGCACTAGTCAGTTTACCCCATCTAATACTACGCCTTGTACTACTAATACAAATCTGCCTGGGTATACGATGTATAATAACTTGTATTTTCTTATGACGGGACAATTCTTTGGTTGTAATACAAAGCGCTACTTCCGCGAAGAAGAGCGCCAGGTGCTGTGTGATCTCGGTTATTCCGTTAAAGCCACATATTCCAGTACTTCAGGCGCTCACGTATATCAGACGGTTCCCTTTTACGCTTACGCCGTTAGCGGTTGTAGCACTTCTGCGGTTTTGGGCGTTAACGATGGAGTATTCAATGGTTCTTATGTTTACACTACCACCACAAATTCAATTTCAATCCCCACCCAATCTATTCTCAGCAATGATTACCCTACTACAGGTTTACATGTGTCGTGTGTTGAGATCGTTTACACAAATGGCACCACACAATTCTCAGCATCTCTGTCTTCTGGAAGCGTTGTCGTAAGCGGGGTGCAAGGATCAGGACTTGCAATTGTTAGATATGTCCCGGTTAATACTGCTGGACAAATGGGCAATGCAACATACATCTTTGCCTACTTTACGGATCCCGGTTGCAATCCCGTCTCGTTTTGCAATATGGTTCAAAATGGGGACTTTGAGTCCACAAGTGGCACGTCCTGTGGAGTTTTGGAAACTTTCCCAACTCCCGCGGCTACAATGGACTGTTGGGAGGAGTATCCCTTGGGTAGTAAGCCCTACCTGTATGTCCGCAATTGTACAAATGGAGGAACCTATGACTTAAATAATAGCACTTTAGGAACGGGCGGAACACCAATCAATAGTTTTAATGGCTCCCCGAACGATAAGGCAGTTGCGGTTAACTATACAGCCGGTGTCGGCTCGTCGGCTCTGAAGAATCATCTTTCGATGCCATTGATTCCCGGACAAACTTATGATATTTCATTTTATGCCTTAAATCACCCTGGACTCAGTTCTAGCGCCAATACAAATACGAATAATAATTCGCTTGTGCTAACTGTAGCGGCGCATACTGTATTTCCTTTTGTAAATCCTGGACAATTTCCAACCGGACTTGTTACAATTGCGCAATTCACAATTCCATGTACAAACAATTGGGCTTACTACTCACAGACCTTCACACTTCCAACCTCTATACCGGTGAACCTGGCCGGGCTTGTT
>JAEZDS010000093.1 GCA_023433205.1 Bacteroidota bacterium | reverse complement strand
GTGGTAGGCTTTACCAAGATAGAACTGCGTTTCTTTGGGCGCCTCCCCATGACTTGCGGCCGCAGTCTTCAGATAGGGGATAGCCTTCTTTTTGTCGGGTTCGCTGTAGATCATGCAAACACCACGCCTGTAATTAAAAACCGGATCTTTCGGGTAGTTCGCTACAAGCTGGGAATACAATTTATAAGCGCCATCGTAATCTTCTTTGTCGAATCTTTTGTCGGCCTCTTTTTTTAGTTCTTTGGGGTCGGCTGGCTGCGCTGTAACCGGACATGAGAGGCTTATAAAAAACAACAGGGCAGTTATTTTTTGGAGTACAGTATAATAACGGACACGCAAGTGCAGGAAACTCAGCATTGTAGATCGCGGTGAACGCAAATGTAATACTATCTTTAAATTCACTTTTAAACAGCCGGCCAGGTGGCACCGCTATATATTTAATAAAGATGCGATATGCCTGTATATTCCACAACGGCCTTTCAGGAAGGTTTTAAGGCCTCCTGTCTTAATAAAATGGCATGTGAATTGTGAAAGTGCGGTTATTTTTGCATATTTTTGAAAAGATTAAATCATAAAACTGATGAAAAAACTCCTATTACTGACTTTTGCACTATTTGTATGCTCTTCGGCTGTGAGAGCGCAGGCAACTCCCACGGTGGTGACGGATACCGCTCACTACTTTTTTAATAAATATTATTTTAAAACTGCTAAGAATCTGGTGAACTTCCCTTATTACAAGGTTGCCTTCGCCACCACAAATCTTGTTCAGCACGTAGGTTCAAAGTTCGAGAACTCTGATTCTATTGATGTTTTTGGTCTGGAGGCTTTTGCTGCAAGAGATCTTGATGCCACCAACCTGGTAATTCCCATGCGACTGTACCTGTGTACGCTGCAAAATAATATTCCTGTTTTGCCCGCCCTCGACAGCGTGCAGGTAATGATTGCAGGAGACACCCTTCTTAAAAGGTTTGGTGCCGATTTTCCAAACGGGAGGGTACACCGCCTTGCTAAGGATTTTGCCGTGCTGATGCGTAATGCCTCTACCGACGCCGGCGACACCATAAATGTAGCACGGACTGCAGGCAAAACGCATACCAATACCGCTGCGCAACCAGTAGACAGGCACAGTGACGGCTTTGGATATGTAAGATTTAATTATCAGTTCAACAGTGCCACTGATTTTGACAAGGCGCAAGGTTTTGGGGTGGGAACTGATTATGAATTCTGTCTTGCACCACGCGTTACCTATACACTTATCGCCGACCATGTTACAGCTGAAAATGCCACAAAACCAGTATGTATCCGTGAGGAGATGACCTTTACAAACCTTTCATCTAAACGTTTCCTGCAGAGACAATGGAACCTGGTGGAATTTGCCCGTAAATGGAGCCAGAATCCTCCGTTTGAGCCAAGTACCCTTACATTGGATTACGGCGCAGGACCGGTAAATGTTTTCCCTTCTGATTCTTCAGTGGGGTGGTATTTTGCGCCGGAAGACAACCTTCAGGACAATCCGCACCCTCGTTTTTTCCTGCCCTGGAATACTACCGACAATCAGGTGGTATTCTGGACAGACTCTGCCTTGCGGACCAAAGACGGACAAAATGATTCCACCAAATGTTTTATGACCAACGAATTCCGCACCAGGTACAAAACCATGGCTATTTATGGCCGCGGCACTTATCTCCTTTATAATGACACTTTCCAGATCTGTACCAACTATTGCGGCCAGCCCCTTAGTGTGTCGGAAACAAACAGCTTATTTCCATTCTTAAAGGTATATCCCAATCCTTCTTCAGGACTCACTATGGTAAGTGGTCTTGAGGGTGGAACACTGGTGCAGGTGTACGACGTGCTAGGACAGCTTGTTCAAAGTGTTTCTACCCGCGAAGAAAAAATTGAGCTGGATCTTTCGCGCCAGCCACAGGGAACTTACCTGGTGAGAGTAAGTAATGGCTTGCAGTCGCGAACCTTAAGGTTTATAAGAGAGTAATTGAGAAACAACAAAAAAAAAAGCTGCACAAAAATGTGCGGCTTTTTTTAGGCCCATTTTTGAGAAAGTTCTACTTTTTCAGGAGTGAATCAAAAGGAACGCGGTTTGTGATAGAGCGCCCCAGTGTAACTTCGTCGGCATACTCCAGCTCGTCGCCAACAGCAATACCACGGGCAATGGCGCTCAATCTCACATTAAATGGCGCCACTTTTCTGAAGATGTAAAAGGCGGTGGTTTCACCCTCCATGGTAGCGTTGAGTGCAAGGATGATCTCTGAAACCGTGCCTGTTCCCAGTTTTTCAACAAGACTTTCAATATTAAGATTTGAGGGCGTGATACCTTCGAGCGGGGAAATAAGTCCGCCAAGCACATGGTAATGGCCTTTATAAAGCCCAGTATTCTCAACAGCCATAATATCGCGGTAGTCCTGCACAACGCAGATCACTGAATTATCACGCGCGGTGTTGGCACAGATTGTACAAATATGTGACTCGCAAATATTGTGGCAGTTGGTGCAGAATCTGAGATCGGTTTTTAAACGGCTGATAAGATCAGACAAATGATCACTGCTCTGTTTGTCTTGTTTGATCACATGTAACACATAGCGCAGCGCCGTTTTTTTGCCCACACCCGGCAATTGTGCAAAGGCATCAACGGCCTGTTCTATTATTTTTGAAGAAAATTCCAAGACAGCAAAGATAGGGAATTGCCTTGTTAAATCAGGTAACCAGGGTAGGGCAGAGCCTTTATCGCTGGCTATATTTAACAACCTGGGAAAGGAGGGGTTTAAGGTAATTAGGGAAATTTTCCGGGTATTTATTGACAATCTGAATGCTGTAATAAGCAGTAAAATGTGCAGAACTTAAAATACCAGATGGCCACCGCCCATTAAAAATTTAAATTTTTGTACATGATTTCTCCTTCGCTGATCATTGGGTTTATAATCCTTTATTTTCTTGCGCTTCTTTTTATAGGCTGGATCACTTCCCGCAATTCCAGTTCCAGTGCCTACTTCCTCGGCAACAAACAATCGCCCTGGTACCTGGTGGCTTTTGGTATGATAGGAGACTCACTCAGCGGCGTTACTTTTATCTCTGTGCCTGGCACGGTAGGCACCGCCCACTTTTCGTACCTGCAACTGGTGTTCGGCTACTTTGCCGGTTATTTTGTTATCTCTCAGGTGCTGCTGCCGATCTACTATAAGATGAATCTCACTTCCGTTTACGAATACCTTCAGCAACGTTTTGGGAAGGTGACACAAAAAACAGGCAGTGTTTTTTTTATTCTTTCACGATTACTGGGCGCCGCAGGCAGGTTGTTTCTGGCTGCAACGGTTATCCAGTTCTTTGTTTTTGATCAGATTGAGGGGGTATATGTTCCTTTCCCGGTGAGTGTTTCAGTTATCCTTGCCCTGATGTTGCTGTACACCTATCGCGGGGGCATCAAAACCCTGGTTTATACCGACACTTTTCAGTCGCTTTTTCTGGTGGCAGGGGTGGTTCTTTCCATCGCCGCTATTATCGGCAGAATGGACATTAGTCTGGGCACTGCAATCAGCAACATATATAATTCAGAATACAGCCGCACTTTTCATTTTGATTTTCTGAAAGGAAATTTTTTTTTAAAGGAATTCCTGGGTGGTATGTTCATAGCGGTTACCATGACAGGACTTGACCAGAACATGATGCAGAAGAACCTTAGTATGCGATCGCTTGGTGAGGCACAGAAAAATATCAGGTGGTTTAGCCTGGTGCTTGTTTTTGTTACCTTCTGTTTTTTGTCTCTTGGCGCACTGATCTATCAATACTATGATTTTTCGGGCGCTGCAATGCCGCTGGACCCTGAAACAGGGAAGGTGATAACTGACAAGGTCTTTCCCAATCTTGCCCTCAATCACCTCGGCGTTTTTGCCGGAATGGTTTTTATTATCGGTCTTACTGCCGCTACCTTTAGCAGCGCTGACAGTGTGCTCACCACTCTTACCACCTCGGCATATATTGATCTGCTTGAAATTGACCGGAAGACAGAGTTGTCAGAAAAGAGAAAAAAATATTTCCGAACCCTTATCCATGCCGGTTTTGCTTTGCTGATCTGGCTGGTGATCATGCTTTTTGATGCGCTGAACCGCGAGGCGATCATCAATACAATTCTAATGATCGCCGGTTATACCTACGGACCCCTCCTGGCTCTGTTTGCAATGGGACTATTCACCAAAACAGCGCTCAACGACCGGCTGGTGCCCCTGGCATGTATTGCGGGGCCATTGATCTGTTATGCATTAAAAGCATTCACCGCAGCAAACTCCGGTGGTTATCAGATAGGCAATGAACTGATCCTGGTAAATGGCATCATCACTTTTTCCTGTTTGTGGATCTGCAAAGCAGGGAAACAGCAAATTGATACATAAATCCTCAGAGTGTGCCTGATCTGCACAATGCAGAAGCCAAACCTTTCAGTGTGCCCTGATCAGCGCGGCCGCCAGCCCTCCTGCAACTCACTCTGAAAAAAAGCCCCTTTGCAGCTGCGGGAATTTGGTTTTATTGCGCAGGTAATATTCCCACACAATATTACCGTCATACATACCCGCGCTGTTATATTTAAAGCCTGGCAACCGTTTCAGCATTCTGCGTTTTTTGATCAGTGAAGGTATTCTTCCGTAAAAAGCAAAGTGTGCAGCCAGCACAGCAAAAAAGTGCCGGGGCTGACCTTCGAAGAGGAATTTAAATGCTGCCAGGCCATCGAGAAGCAGCCTGAAAAGGATCTTAAAAAAAAGGTGGCGCCGGCGGTGATTTTTCACCAGGGTACTTAAGTTATTCCTGAAATTGAGAAAGGTTTTTCGTGAAGATATTTTGTTGAGCGTTCCTCCGCCAATGTGATAAACCACCGACGCGGGCTGAACATAAACTTTGTAATTGAGATTTTTAAAACGCCAGCACAGATCTATCTCCTCCATGTGCGCGAAATAGGAGTCATCCAATCCTCCCACCTGCCAGAAGGCCATACTTTTGATAAATATGCAGGCGCCGCTTGCCCAGAAAACTTCGCGTGCATCGGGATACTGGTCGTTATTTGTTTCAATGGTATTGAAGATCCTTCCTCTGCAAAAAGGGTAACCGTACTTATCGATAAACCCCCCGGCAGCACCTGCATATTCAAAGAGGTCTTTGCGTTTCTGGTCAAGGATCTTTGGCTGACAGGCCGCAATCCAGGGCTCGTAGTCCATAAGCGCTATGGTATTCCCGATCCAGCCCTCAGTTACCTCCACATCATTGTTCAGCAGAACAAAATAATCGGCTTCTATCTGCTGCAGCGCGAGGTTGTACCCCTTTGCATAGCCGTAGTTTTTATTATGAACGATAAGCCTTACCTGCGGGAATTTTTTTTTCAGCAACTCTGCCGACCCATCAGTGCTGGCATTGTCAACTACGATAATATCGTGTGGAAAAGAGTGCTGAATCGTGCCTGGAAGAAACTGTTCGAGAAGTTGACTGCCGTTATAATTTAAAATGACTACCGCTACTTTTTTTTCGCTCATATAATTGTTTAGCGGGGATTCTGGTATATCTCGTTGAACTGGTTGTGTTCGGTGCCTCCGGGCATATTATTGTCAGGATTTCCGAGTCCATCTGAATTGTGGCGGGTTACCTGGTAACGCCAGCGTGGATTATTGTTTTCGCCCCTCATATCACTATGCACCAGGTTATAACATTCATCGCCAAGGTTCCGGTTCACAAATACAAATTTACGATTACTGAAGAAATTACCATTGGTGGCATCATTGATCCGATAGTATTCCCATATCTCGTAGGGAAAAGTGTTGGGCTCGTTGTTTTGTTCGGTACGCTGATTCGGGGATCCGTATTGCAGGAACACGCGGCCCCTGTCGGTATAATAGCCTTTTTGTTTGCCGCACTTAAAGAGAAGGTTCACCTGCTGAACTTTCTGATAATAACCGGCCCAGAGCTGAAGCGCATTGGCGGTGTCGGCTGCGCGGCGCTGCCAGAAATCCACCACAAAATGTTTCAGTTCACTGGGGTCTTTTTTTACAGAGGCCTCTACAATCCTTTGTTTATCTGTGTCGTCAGCTATAGGCCACAAACAATCTACGTACATCACCAGCGTATCGGCATTGTAGGTCCTTCCGGTAAAGGCGGTAAGCAATTCCTGCCCGGTCAAATTCTGCAATGCGGCAATGTCCATCATGCCGTTTCGGCGTGAGAAATAGAGTTTTTCTCTCTTTCGCAAACTATTGCTGCCATCTCTGACCTCCACCACCAGGGCGAATTCGCCTGAACCCAGCTTTTTTATGTCGCAGCTTGCCAGAAGCACATTTACCGCCGCAGCCCTGTCTTTTTTAAACGAACCAAAAGAACTGAGCTTGCTGCTGTCGGCCGCGTTTTCGATGTACCACGAAAATACCAGTGGCTGGCCATTTCCCAATTCTGCGGCAGCATTATAGGCCTCGAGATAAAAAGTTAGTTTGTCGCTGCTTTCAGGATACAATATGGAATTGTATGGCAGCAGGTCGAAACCGCTTTTACTTAGCGGACCTTTTACAATTGATTTTTTATACGATTCAACCGGCAAAATACAGGATGTCTCAATTGATTTATTGGTGAATTCTACATTGAGATCTGATTGTATGACCAGGGGTTTTGATCCGGGAAGATTTTTATCGCAGATGCTCATCTCGACCTGGTACTTCCCGTTTGGGATGAAGTAACGCTGCACATCGATAAAGGCCGGCGCTTTAAGGCTGTCGTTAAAAAAAGGACCGTGCAGATTGTAACGGGCTGTTTTGAGAATAGTACTGTCGCTTTTGATCGTTGTTGTGATCAGCACAGCGTTTCTGTATTTGCCATCAGTGCGAAGGGCTGACAATGATGTACCATTAATAGTGAGGTTCGTTTCGATGAATGGGCCGTGTTCACTGGTATTGAAAATTACAGGACTAAAAAAGGCATTTACCTGACCCTGAGCAGACAATGTGATCAGGATCGACAGAATAGAGGCCAGAATAGATTTGCCGGACATGATATAAAGTTATCAAAAAAAATCCGGGAGGGCAGGATATTAAATAAGTTTGTGAGGCTGAGTGCCATAAGTCAGTATGCAGGATTTAATGTTAAAATGCTTGTAATTCCTTTGGCGGGAATGTATTTTTATGATGCTCTTTAAAACCTGATAACCCACGTTCAACGTGCAATGGTTATCAGGTTTTAAAAGAGACAATCTGCTTTTTGAGCAATGCCACGCATAAAAATTCAGCAATTGTAACATAAGTTTCCTGTAGGACCTGTGTATTTGAGTGGATTATTCCGCGCATACGTGTACGATTTCTGCGTGCCTATAATCCAATCCTCTATCTTGTTGGTAAATCTGACTTTAACGGAGTACAACATTTATAAATAAAATGCCAATAATTAAAGGCATTACAATGATGACAAATACCAAAATAATATTTTTCACATTAAAAACAGCTTTTCCCTCTTTTTCTTTATTTCTTAGTATCAAGTCTGTTCGTGATTTATTATACCTGAAGTAAATGACCAAAATTAATGCCAAAATAAATGGTGTGAAAAATAGCTTATTCTGTAAATACCCGGGATGAAAACGAGAAATATTTAAATCAGTAAAATATTTAATTATGCTGATAACACAAAAAAGGTGGAATCCTACAGCCGTTGCCACAGCTAGAATTGCCCGGTATCTTGGAATTGAATCATTAGTGCGTTGAAAGTATTTATAAAAAAAATAGAAGATGAAGTCGTACATAAAATTAACTATTGGAATTTCACAGCTGTCCAAAACAAATTGATTTAGACATGGCTCATGTGATTTCATGAGGCTTTCGACGCATGAATTGACGGTTTTCGATTTTTATCCCCAAAAAAATAATTA
>JAEZDS010000041.1 GCA_023433205.1 Bacteroidota bacterium | reverse complement strand
GTTCGGAACAAATTGCTGCACAGGGTTTTCGCAGTGGTAAAACGAAGAACTCCCTATGTTGAAATCCAAAAATGGGCGGCCTAGAATTGTTGAAAAATTAACTTGACATATGCTTAGAATACACAGATTACACTGAGGAGCACGGAGAAGTGGGCAGCAGCAGTTGGCAGTAAGCAGTTCGCTGGTGGCAGAGGGCAGTTTGCAAGGTAAGCTCTTAGTATTTAGTGCCATGTCCCGGCATTAGAATTCAGTATTAACTTTTGCCCTCTATGTGTTCCTCTGTGTATCCTGTAAATATTTAGAATTTATTATTTCTCCGCCCGCTACACTCAATTGCTACCTGGATCTTCAGTAAACCGCTTTAATCAACCTTCGAATAATCTTTAGGCACCATAAAAACATCGTCGGGCAGTTGTTTTTTAGTGATTTTGATAACCTCCAGCCTGGTGAGTGTTTTGCCGGTATCAATCTGCTTTTCCTCGCTCATTAAAGGCATGCTGCCTGGTTTAAGATCGGTTATTTGCGCGAAATAAATGCTTTGTTTGTCTTTGCGATTCCAGAGTTTTAACAGTGGTGCGAAAAAATTAAAGTTCTCCTCAGCTATCCAATAAGTAACTGCAGTATTTTCAGTGCTGTTTTTCACCACTACTTCTTTGCATTTGTAACCCGCAATGGTTTTAACGCCGCTGCCCCTTGTAACCACGCACTCTCCAGCAAATGTCTGAGGAGTTTTGCTTTCCTGACGGCCCCACAACCTGCGCTTTGGATTCAGGAACTTAACCTCCCCCGCATCCAGGTCAAAAAGAAAACTACCTTCAACTGTTTTGTTGTCCCTGCGCGCATACTGGTCGAGTTTTACTGCCTGGTTTTTAACAATGTAAACATTCAGTGAGGTATCTTTTTGAGTGTAATATTTGAATTCGATATTACCGCTAAATCCCTGGGCTGCCAGTCCACCGCTCAGCAGCAGCGAAAAAGCGAAAATCATAAGTCTGTTCATTCGTGTGTGTGATTTGATGCTAATTTATGTAATTTAGACTGAAACACACCTTGAAAGTTAATGTTAACTACTAAACAATTAGGAGATTTTGGGGAAAAAATAGCCCTGAGCCACCTTGTTAAATATGGGTATCAGATCATTGAAAAAAACTGGCGTTACGGCAAACTGGAGATCGACATTATTGCACAAAAATCAGACATTATCGCAATTGTGGAGGTAAAAATGCGTGAAAATCACGACTTCGGCGAACCTGAGGACTTTGTGAACCGGAAAAAGCAGGGTCTGCTCGTTAAAGCTGCGAATGAATTCCTGCAAAGCAGGGGCATTGAACTGGAAGCCAGGTTCGATATAATAGCAATTACCGGCACAAATAACACATTTATTGTAAAACATATTGAGGGAGCCTTTTTTCCTGTGGTAAAGTAGCCGTAACTTTGTGTTATGGCTAAATTCAGCAAAGAGAACAAACCCGCGGGCGAAAGAAACGGGAAAGATGATGACAAAAAGGGAGGGCGTTCTTCTTACAAAGCCAAACGCTCGTTTACCCGCAACAAGGGATTTCGGGAGAAAGACAAAGCAGCACCGTCACGTGGAAGTGACCGTGATTTTAAAAGAGGCGGCAGGCCTTTTGAGAAAAAAGATGCAGACCGGCAGAGCCGGGACAGTTATAGATCAGGTGACCGTGGAAGGCGTGATGATGATGCCCCCAGAAGACCATCAGGCAGCAACCGCGATGAAAAACCAACACGCCGCAGCAGCGGAGGTGAAAGCAAGGAGCGCAATAGCAGCCCATACCGGTCACACAATGAGCGTGGCGGCAGAGACGAACACAAGCCCCGCGCTAAAAAAGAACGTGAAGAAAAACCTTACCGCTCACATGCCGAAAGAGGAAGTGAGGTTGAAGTAAGGTCAAGGTCAGAAAGCAGACCAACAAGAGAGAGAAGTAACGACAAACCATACAGGCCGCGCGAAGAGCGCGGGTCAGGTGAACGCAGAACGTCTTCAAGGCCCGCTGACCGGTACCGTGAAAAACACGATGAAGACAAACCCCGTCGCGTAAAACACAGCGATTTTGAAGAGGGCCGTTCCTTCGAAAAACAAAAATCAAAGGAAAAAAGCAAACCGGGCCAGGCCAATAAAAAAGGCGCTGATGATGGACTTATTCGTCTGAACAAATACCTGGCCAACGCCGGGCTGGCATCGCGCCGGGAGGCCGACACGCTGATACAAAGTGGTGCCGTTAAGGTAAACGGCGTAGTGGTTGATCAACTGGGTTATAAAATTAAGCCAGGCGATAAGGTCACCTATGGCGACGAGTCGGTAAAAGGTGAGAAAAAGGTGTACCTGTTGCTGAACAAACCCAAAGATTACATCACTACCGTTGACGACCCCCGCGATCGCAAAACCGTGATGGAACTCATAAAAGGCGCCTGCCGCGAAAGGGTTTATCCGGTAGGCCGGCTTGACAGGAATACCACGGGAATCCTGCTTTTTACAAATGATGGCGAGTTAACCACTAAATTAACTCATCCAAAATACGGTGTAAAAAAAGTGTACCATGTTACGCTCGATAAGAATCTCAAAACAACTGATTTTAAAGCCCTTACCGAAGGAATTGAGCTGGAAGACGGTAAAGCGCATGCCGATGACCTGGCATTTGTAGGTGAAGGAAAAAGAGAGGTAGGCATTGAGATCCATAGCGGACGCAACCGTATTGTACGGCGAATGTTCGAACATCTGGGATACAGCGTTATAAAGCTTGACAGAGTAGTGTTTGCAGGTCTTACAAAAAAAGATCTCCCACGCGGCAAGCACCGTTTTTTGACCGCTAAAGAGGTTTCATTCCTGAAGATGATCGGTTAAAATTATCTATCTTTAAAGAGTTAACATACCCATAAAAATCACACAACAACATGTGCGGAATAGTTGCATATATCGGTAAAAAACAAGCTTACCCCATTCTCATAAAAGGCTTACAACGGCTGGAGTACCGCGGGTACGACAGCGCTGGCGTGGCCCTGATCAATAAAGCAGGTGACCTTAACGTTTTTAAGCGCAAAGGCAAGGTGAGTGAACTTCAGGCCTTTGCCAATGGCCATGACACCAGTGGAAATATTGGCATAGGCCATACCCGCTGGGCAACTCACGGTGAACCAAACGACGTAAACTCCCATCCGCATTACTCACAAAGCAAAAATCTGGTTATGATCCATAACGGCATTATTGAGAATTATGCCGCCATAAAAGAAGGTCTAAAGAAACGGGGACATGAATACCTGAGCCAGACCGACACCGAGGTACTTATACACCTGATTGAGGACATAAAAGAGCATGAGAACATGAAGACCGGTCATGCCGTTCAGGCCGCTCTTAAGCAGGTAATAGGCGCCTACGCCATTGTGGTGATTGATAAAAATGATCCTGACACCATTGTTGCCGCGAAAAAAGGCAGTCCTATGGTGATCGGAATCGGAAGGGATGATTTTTTTATTGCCAGTGATGCCTCCCCTATTGTGGAATACACAAAAAACGTGGTTTATCTTGAAGATGAACAGGTAGCTATTCTTCGCCGCGGCAAAGAGCTGAAGATCCGCAATCTTAAGGACAAGGTGATAACACCTTACGTTCAGGAGCTGCACATGGAGCTTGAATCCATTGAAAAAGGCGGATACGATCACTTTATGCTTAAAGAGATCTATGAGCAGCCGCGTTCGGTGCACGATAGTATGAGGGGAAGATTAAAAGCCGATGAGGGCGAGATCAAAATGGGTGGCATTGACGATCACGAAAAGCGCTTTGAAAAAGCAAAACGGATCATTTTTGTGGCCTGCGGCACCTCCTGGCATGCCTGCCTGGTGGCCGAATATCTTTTTGAAGAATTTGCGCGGGTGCCTGTGGAAGTTGAATATGCCTCAGAGTTCAGGTACCGTAATCCTATAATTTACCAGGACGACCTGGTAATTGCAGTATCGCAAAGCGGTGAAACAGCAGATACGCTGGCGGCCGTTGAACTTGCCAAATCAAAAGGGGCAACAGTGCTTGGCGTTTGTAACGTGGTTGGATCAACCATTGCAAGGGCAACACATGGCGGAAGTTACACCCATGCCGGGCCCGAAATTGGCGTTGCTTCAACCAAAGCATTTACGGCACAGGTTACAGTGCTTACGCTTATGGCACTTGATATGGCAAAAGTGCGCGGTACCATTACCGAGAGCAGATACAGACAAATGCTGTATGAGCTGGAGGCTATTCCCGCCAAGATAGAAGAGGTGTTAAAATTGAACGACAAGCTTCGCGAGATAGCCTATATTTACAAAGACAGCAGAAATGCCCTGTACCTGGGCCGTGGTGTATCTTTCCCTGTGGCACTTGAAGGCGCACTTAAACTCAAGGAGATCTCGTACATACATGCCGAGGGGTATCCAGCGGCCGAGATGAACCACGGGCCCATAGCATTAATTGATACGGAGATGCCGGTGT
>JAEZDS010000006.1 GCA_023433205.1 Bacteroidota bacterium | reverse complement strand
AAGTCATTCAGAGGCGCCCCCGACAGTGTGAATAAAGTAATGAAACTGGCAGCCGACAATAAAATAAAACTGCTGCTTAACAGCGCAATTACAGCGGTGGGTGGATCACCGGCCCTTGAAAAGGTGGAAGTCACAAATCTTAAGTCAAAAGAGGTCGCTGAAATAAGCACCGATCATCTCATTCCCCTTTTCGGTTTAAGCCCTAAGCTTGGACCCATTGAACAGTGGGGGCTCGGGCTTGATAAAAATGCCATAGTGGTGAGTTCCGACGATTACAGCACGAACATTCCAGGCATTTATGCCATTGGTGACATTAACACGTATGCAAACAAACTGAAGCTTATCTTATGCGGATTTCATGAGGCTGCACTTATGAGTCACAGCGCTTACAGATACATTAATCCTGGAATAAAGTATACAATGAAGTACACAACGGTACAGGGTGTAAATGAATTTTGAATTGTTTCCTGAACCGAACTTTTTCAGCGGAGATCTTTTTGCAGGATCACCTCAGCGCCAAAATGTTTGCTCCACCACTCAGCAAGATATTCCTGTTCCGGCTGACCCGGGGTAGGGATCAGCAGCAGATCTTTTTTTTGCAGCAAGTGCAGATCCATCAAGGTACTGTAGCCACTCCTGCATACGATCTTTTTTGAAAGCCTGATCAGCTCACTCAGCTCTTCTCCCGCAGAAATATTGGCTACATAGGCAATTCCAGAAGAACTTTTCGCCACTGAATTACTGCCCCTGACCAGCGCCACAGAACTGCCAGACGAAAATCTTTTCAGGAGCTTTTTTTCAAGAATTGTTCGCTGAGGCTCAGGACCTGAGAGCAATATCAATACCTCGTAGCTGAATGATTTGCCGGAAGCGGGCCACTGCTCCACAAGGGCGCTCTGGGGTCCCAGGTACTTTAATGGCAGAGCAAGCGGGTTATGGTGACTCAGGTCTCCGGCCAGGCTGCAACCTCTATCTGCGTGGTCAGGCACCCAGATCTCACTGAATCGTTTAAGATACCGGGCCTGAAAAGAAGACACTAAATCTGAAAAGAACGGCAGCTTTATCCGCAGCTGATGGGTGATAAAAACATTCTGTGCAGAATTGTGGAATACACCATAGCGGTTATCGCTGATGAGCACGTCAAATTTATATTTGCCGCATAATTTTGCAACTTCAAGTTTTTCTCTTTTCACCTGTCTGAAAATACGCGGAAGGTTTCCCAAGATTTTCAGCCACTGCGGTAACCAGGCAGAGTAGCGGATCTTGTAAGAGGGAAGGTTTACCTGAGCAATTAGAGGAAAATAGCGCCTGAAAAATTCACTGTTCTCTGAGGTGCAGCCAAGCACTATTTCATTGTTTTCAGCGAGAACCCTTACAATAGGCACGCAGCGGCTGCAATGTCCTAATCCCCAGTCGAGCGGAGCAACCAGTATTCGTTTTCCCTTAAACAACTTCCGTCAGGTGGCTCCTCAGCGCTTCAGGTTTTTTTCATACAAACTTATCCACTCTTCTGCGGTCATTTTTGAAACCAGCTCACCTACTAATTTAAGAGGCACCTGTTCAGGCTTCTTGAACCTGATGCAGCTTTTGCCCATATCGGGTTTCTCTTTAACATGCAGCGGATAATTGTCGGTGAACCATTTTAGCAACTTTGGATCAGCGTACATACCCATGTGATAAAGCGCTATAAAATTTTTTTGTGAGGCAAAACTCAAAAAAGGAAGCGGCAGTTTTGGATCACAATGGTATCCAGCAGGATATTTTGAATGCGGCACAACATAAGAAGGCATGTTATATGCCATTACTTCCTTAAAACCTTTTGGAAGATTTTCTTTTATAACATTCCGAAGTTGCTTCAGCACAGCTTTTCTGTCTTCAGCGGCCTGATCCAGATACTCCTCAACAGTTTCGAACCTGGCAGACATTCTTTATGCGTCGATCTTCGCGTATTTGGCGTTCTTCTCAATAAACTCCCTGCGCGGAGGCACCTCGTCTCCCATCAGCATACTGAAGATCCTGTCGGCCTCAGCGGCGCTGTCAATGGTAACCTGTCGCAGCGTTCGCGACTCAGGATTAAGTGTGGTTTCCCACAGCTGCTCGGCGTTCATCTCACCAAGTCCTTTGTAACGCTGCACATGTACGCTTTCCACCTTTTCACCTCCAAGCTCACGTACTGCCCGCTCACGCTCCTCCTCATTCCAGCAATAACGCTGCTCCTTGCCTTTTTTGATCAGATATAGCGGGGGCGAGGCAATATACACGTGCCCGCGTTCAACCAGTTCGCGCATGTGCCGGAAAAAGAAAGTAAGAATCAGTGTCGTGATGTGGGAACCGTCCACATCGGCATCACACATAATAACGATCTTATGGTACCGCAGTTTGTCGAGATTCAGCGCGCGCTCATCTTCAGTTGTCCCCCTGAAAACTCCAAGCGCAGTAAATATGTTTTTGATCTCTTCGTTTTCGTAGATCTTGTATTCCAGTGCTTTTTCCACATTAAGGATCTTTCCCCTCAAAGGCAGAATTGCCTGGTATTCGCGGTTACGTCCTTGTTTTGCTGTTCCACCGGCACTGTCGCCCTCCACCAGGAACAATTCACATGCCAGAGGATCTCCGCTGGCACAGTCGGCAAGTTTCCCGGGTAAACCAGAACCCGACATCACGTTCTTACGCTGAACCATTTCACGCGCCTTGCGTGCGGCGTGCCTGGCTGTTGCAGCAAGAATTACCTTGTCAACAATTGTACGGGCCTGCTTTGGATGTTCTTCAAGGTAATTATTAAGCGCCTCGCTTATGGCAGTATCTACTGCGCCAATGGCCTCATTGTTGCCAAGCTTGGTCTTTGTCTGACCCTCAAACTGCGGCTCCTGAACCTTTACAGAAATAACTGCAGTTAAGCCTTCCCGAAAATCATCTCCATTGATCTCAAATTTCACCTTACTGAGAAGACCATTTTTTTCAGCGTAATTCTTAAGCGTTCTGGTAAGACCTCTCCTGAAACCTGAAAGATGCGTTCCCCCCTCATGTGTATTGATGTTGTTTACGTAGCTCTGTATGTTTTCACTGAAGGAATTATTATAAAGCATGGCCACCTCAACTGGAATAACACCTTTATCATTCTCAATGTAGATAGGTTCTGCTATCAGCTTCTCCTTGGCGCCGTCAAGATATTCCACGAACTCGCGAAGTCCGCCTTCACTGAAAAAAGTTTCGGTAAAAATGTTTCCATTCTCATCTTTCTGCCGCTCGTCCTCCAGAATGATCCGGATACCCTTGTTCAGAAAGCTCAGCTCCCGCATACGGTTGGCCAATGTGGTATAATTGTATTCGCTGGCAATAAAAATACTGAGGTCAGGCGTGAACGTAATAATAGTGCCGCGGTAGGTTGTGTCGCCTGTTTCTTTGGCAGGATAAAGCGGCTTTCCCTTGCAGAATTCCTGCCTGGTGATCTTACCATCACGGTGAACTTCGGCGATCAAAAGATCAGACAACGCATTAACACAGCTTACACCCACTCCGTGTAATCCTCCCGATACCTTGTAGGTGTCCTTGTCGAACTTCCCACCGGCATGCAATACGGTCATTACCACCTCAAGCGCGCTTACGCCCAGCTTGGGATGTATACCCGTGGGAATACCGCGACCGTCATCTTTTACACGGATGGAGTTATTCTCCAGAATAGTTACAGTGATGTTCTTGCAGTAGCCGGCCAGTGCCTCATCTATTGAATTGTCAACCACCTCATAAACCAGGTGATGCAAACCCTTGATCCCTATATCTCCAATATACATGGCGGGACGCTTCCGCACCGCCTCCAGACCTTCTAAAACCTGAATATTATCCGCACCGTAATTCTTCTTTTCCGCTGATACTTCTGACATAAAACCGTTACAAGATTATTTTTAAATTATCCTTTAAATATACTGAAAAAAAGCCATTCAATAGCTGATCATCAAAGCAAATGTTACTAACATAATGTTAAAAGAGCTGATGGAAAATTAGCCTATTTTTACCGCTGAAATCATATGATCAGACATCTTCTCCGTTTCTGGCTCAGCTTCATTATTCCTACCTTCTACAAGCGTATTCAGGCTCATGGCTTACATCATCTTTATTCTAACGAGCCGATGATCATTGCCATGAACCATCCCAACGCGTTCACCGACCCCATCCTCTTTTCATACCTCGCCGATCCGGTGCGGCTGCATTATATGGCCAGAGGAGATGCCTTTAAACCCGGGATAGCCTCCTGGCTGCTGGAAAAAATCGGCATAGTGCCTATCTTCCGCATGCAGGACGCAGGCAAAGAAGGCCTCAAAAAAAACGATGCTACTTACCGCCGTGTAAATGCCATGTTGAAAAACAACGCAAAAGTGATCGTTTTCGCCGAAGGTCTTTGTATCCAGGAACGCCGTTTAAGGCCACTTAAAAAAGGGGTGGCGCGTATGGTCTTCGGAGCTCATGAGTTCTTACAGCATAACAGGCTAAAAGTGTTGCCGGTAGGTGTAAACTACTCCAAACCCGACAAATTCCGCAGCAAGGCTCTTTACATGGTAGGCGAGCCAATGCGTGTAGCCGATTATTACGAGGCCTACAAACAGCATCCCGCCAAAACAATGAATCAGTTTCTGCAGGATCTGGACCGCAACATGAAAAAACTTGTGATCCACATCTGCAGCAGTGAAAATGACGACATCGTTCACTGGATAGAAAAACTTCAGAAATCTGAATTGAAAAGCCATGCTGCAAACAATAACCTGCACAGGGAATTTATACAATCACAGCAAATAGTGGAGCTGGTTGAAAAAGCAGATCCCGAAAAGTTAAAGTCATTTCACGCGCTTGCCGCCAGCTATTTTAAACAGCTGAATGCTTGCCGGTTAAAAGACTGGCTTTTTTACCCTGACCAGCATAAAAAAAACAACTGGAGCATGTTTTGTTTACGAGTGCTGCTCCTTCTTATCTGCTCACCTGTGTATCTGGCAGGTCTTATCTTTAATCTGCCGCCACTTGCCGCCACCGGTTTTCTGACAGGAAAAATCGTAAAAGAGATTGAGTTCTTTTCCTCTTTTGCTATTGGAATTGGCATGTTTGTGTTTCCGCTCTTTTATACTGTATGGTTTTACCTGTTCTATTCACTATCCTGCAACCTTCCGGCGGCACTGGGCCTCTGCCTTCTTGCAGGACTGGCGGGCTGGGCTACGTTATTCCTGCATCCCTTTGCCCTCCGAACTGCAGGATTATGGCGCTACCTGCAATTGGGAAAAAACGTTAAGCAACTCCATAAACAGCGCTCTGTTTTGCTGAAGTTCATTAACAATTTTTAGTCGAGTACAGGGGAACGCAGGCACGTGTTTTGAGTATAAGAAACCATGAGAAATTTGTTAGGATCAGTCTTGTCTAAAAGTGTGCTTATCGGAAGCGCGCTTTTCCTCACCTCGGCAAATTCACAGCCCGGGCACGTTGATGTAATTACGGAGAACATCACCCACGAGACTTCCGACAAGCTGCCTGTGAGGAAAAACATCGCTTTTAAGCCAGGCGAAGTTCTTACCTACAAACTTCACTACGGAATTATTGATGCAGGCGTGGCCGTGCTTGAGGTTAAACCAGAAGTATTAAAACTGGGTGGCCGGGAAGTATATCATATTGTAGGCAACGGTTATACCACAGGCACCACTGATTGGTTTTACAAGGTTCGCGACAGGTACGAGACTTATATGGATAAAAACGCGCTGCTTCCCTGGCTGTTTGTGAGAAGGGTTGATGAAGGCGGCTTTAAGTTCAGTCAGGATTATGCATTTAACCATTATACAAAACAGGTTGACATAGGCAATAACCAAAAGTACGACGTCCCATCGGGTGTGCAGGATATGGTAAGCGCCTTTTACCTTGCACGTAATCTTGACCTGAGCAATGCACAACCGGGCGATGAGTTTACTGTGCCCTGTTTTGTTGACAAGGAGCTGTGGCCGCTAAAGATCCGATTCACGGGAAGGGAAGTGATTGATACCGAGATCGGCAAATACCGCGCCCTTAAATTTCAGCCTATTGTACAGAAAGGAAGGGTATTTAAAAAGGACGAAGACCTTACCGTTTGGATCAGCGATGACCAGAACCATATTCCTTTGAGGGCGAAAGCCAATATTCTGATCGGCAGTGTAAAAATGGACATTACCAGCGCTAAAAACCTTGCAAATACCCCTGCAAGGGTAAACTAGCAGTTTTCAGAACACCTTGCCGGTTCAGGGCCTGCCGCGCGGACCTAAAGACCATCTGTTGGATAAAGACTTCACAGGAAAGCCTGGTTTTTTTACAGTAGTCTGTTCAGTACCTGACCGAACTCATACATATCTGAGTATGAATTGTACAACGGTACTGCGGCAAGTCTTATCACGTTGGGCTCGCGCCAGTCGGCAATCACCCCCTCCGCTAACAGGTTTTCATATAACTTTTTCCCATAACCGTGCGCCACCACAGAAAGCTGACTGCCGCGCTGATCTTTGGGTGTAATTATCTCAAGACAATTTTTTTTTGTTTTGTTCACCTCCGAGATTATAAACTCCAGATAAGCAACCAGCCCATTGCTTTTTTCCACCAGCGCATCCATCCCGGCCTCATCAAAAATATCGAGACTTGCCCTGCAAGCCGCCATACTGAATACCGGGGCATTACTTAACTGCCAGCGCTCTGCACTTTCAATAGGTACAAAAGTGCTGTCCATTAAAAACCGGGTCTTTTTATCATGGCCCCACCAACCGGCAAAAAGCGGCAAACCGGTATTCTTATGATGTTTTTCATGCACAAAGGCCCCTGCTACACTACCCGGACCACTGTTCAGGTATTTATAACTGCACCATGCCGCGAAATCAACCTGCCAATCGTGTAGCTGCAGTTTTATATTACCCGCAGCGTGAGCCAGATCAAATCCAACAACGGCACCGGCGTTATGCCCGGCCGCAGTGATTTTTTCCATGTTAAAAACCTGCCCGCTGAAATAATTTACACCTCCTATCATAATCAGAGCAAGTGAATCTTTATTATTTTGGATGGCAGCAAGTATGTCATCTTCTCTGATCTGAACTTCACCTGCGCGAGGCGCAACTTCAATAAGGGCTTCGGCAGGATCAAAACCATGGAAACGGATTTGTGATTGCAGGGCGTATTGATCACTCGGAAATGCTTTGGCCTCACAGAGGATCTTGTAACGTTTGACATCTGGCCTGTAAAAAGACACCATCAGCAAATGCAGATTTACCGTAAGCTGGTTCATCATTACCGTTTCTTCGGCTTTGGCACCAACTATACGGGCCATTTTTTCGCTGAGTAATTCGTGGTAAGACAGCCAGGGATTTCTTGCCCTGAAGTGACCCTCTACACCAAACTTTCCCCAGTCTTCAAGTTCCGTTTGCAGATATTTTTGAGTGCTTAGCGGTTGAAGCCCCAGTGAATTGCCTGTAAAATAGAGACAATCGTGATTGTTGTGCTGAGGGAAAATAAATTTTGAACGAAACTGGCGCAGCGGATCTTTGTTATCAAGAGATAAGGCAAAATCGGCGTCGTTTTGTAGGCTGGTGGTAAAATCCTTGCTCATATTATAGCCCGCAAAAATACGGATATACTCAGGGAGGGCAAAACGGCGAGGAAGGAAGAGGTACGAAGTACAAAGTACGAAGTACGAGGTACGAAGTACGAAGTGCTGAAGTGCGCAACAGGTAGTGGGTAGCGTACACCTTTAGTTTTTGGTATTTAATGCCGAGACTTCGGCTTTGCAATTTAGTATTCACTACTGTCCGGAAAAAACCATAATCACTATGAGATCCCCAATTCTTGTCGAAAACAAAAATCCTCTGCGTTCTCAAATAGCATGAAAACAAAGAAAACCGTAAAGAACTCTGCGCTCTCTACGATTGCGCCGAAGCTTCAGCGCAGGAGCAGCGTATACCTGGCGCCCTCAGCGCCTGCCCCGGCGGATGCCGGGGGTTAAAAGAGTGGAGGTTTTCAAAAGTAACCCCAGCTTTAATCAATTTGTTGAACGGTACGTCAAATTGAGTTATCAGTGTTTGTTTTAAATTATTTCGGACAGCAATGTTTGGTATTTAGTACTTAGTATTTAACACAACTACTTAACCCCGGGAAACTTATTCTTAAAGGTATAAGTGATCGAGATTGCCCGCTGTTTGGCCATTTCAGCCAGTTCGCCCCGGTACAATTCATCAACTGAAGCGGTAAAATGGCCAAGCCATTTATCCCAGAAATGTGGTTTGATAGGAAGATGCAGGTGTTTGTCAAAGACGTTGGTACGGTAGCCTTCCTCATCGAGCAAAACGAAGCTCCAGAAGTGAACAACCCTGGGCAGGTGTTCAGAAAGATCCAGCGGTTCAAAAATATGTTTGAGTTCCGCGTCTGTAAGCAGTCTTCCGTAGAAATGGTCGATCAGATTTTTAATGTCTTCTTTTGTTCTTATGTCATTCACAGCACAAAGTTAGCCCAGGTCGGTAAAAAACGAAAGCCGCTATTATAAAGCGGCCGTTAAAAATTTAGTAGTGCTGTTAATTGGGTCTTATATCCTCTTCCTGCTCTTCCGTTAAGATCACCGGTCGGATGTCGGGGAGCTGAACCGGCTGAAGCAGATCTGCACCTTCACGCCTCTTTTTCTTCACCTCTCCCTGAGTGCTGGCTGTCTGCATTTCAGGCGTTTTTAAAGTACCGGCAGGAATACTGTCTTTAGTTGTTTTTTTCTTTGTCAACGGTTTTTGTGCCAGTTCCTCTTTTACAAGGGTGGGTTTGTCGGAAGGCCGGGCATCGCTGTTACCGTTCGCTGCAGGTTTTGGATTTTCGCTGCGTGCGAGCGGTGGTGCTGTAATTTCAGGTTCATTTAAAGAAGGCATTGGCACAAAGGGCTCATTTACAGAAGCCTTCTGCTGTTTTTTGCTGTTACTGCTGTTTCCCGTAAAATTCACTACCAGCACTGACAAAAGTACGATCACCAGAACCGCAGCGGCGGACAAAAGCGTTTTGCGGTTTAACTGAAGGTTTAACTGCGGCAGGCTGCGCTTATTTGCTGAACCCGGCTGCGCGTTGGAATACTCTGCAAACTTTTCCCAGGCCCCTTCAGTTTTGGAAGCCGACAGCTCCTTTAGCTGCTTCCGTATCTTTTCTTCATTTAGCTGGTAGGTAAAATGCTGCTTCATTGTCCTTCAGTTTTAAGGGTTTTTTCGATATTCTTCTGCAAAGTGAATCTTGCTTTTTCCAGGCTGCTTTTTAAAGTAAACTCGCTCGACTCAAGCATTCCTGCCGCATCTGAGAGGCTGTAGCCATCAATTACATGCAAGTTAAAGATCAGGCGCTGCGAGGGCACCAGTTCACGCAAAGCACCCAAAAGGGTTTCTGCGCTTATTTCCTCAAGATTAATTGTTTTTCCATTGTCAAACAGATCAAAAGATTTCTCTTTTGCCTGAAGACTGGCATTCACGGTACTTGCAACGTAATACTCGCTCCTTATTTCTTTGATAAAAGCTATACACTCCGCTATAAATAACCTGACAACTGTCTTTTCCACATCCTGGGTGTCTTTAATGCCCTGAAGTTTTTCATAGGTATTGTGAAGAGCGGGATGCAGCATTTGCCCGGCCTGCTCTTCGCTTTTGGCATAACGGCGGGCGATGGCTGACAATCTGTTGTGGAAAGTGTCGAACCAATGTTTTTTGGCATCGGTATCTTTTTTGTGAATCAGATCAATTAAATCGGCGTATCCCATTGGGTTTTGGTTAGAGATTTATTAGTTTAACGTATTGAGGCTCTCAAAGTTGCATTTTTCGATGAAAAACCCAAATCCAGTGTTAAAAAAGGAGTATTTAAAGTTAAAAACACCAGAAGGCGATTAGGAGTCAAGAATAGTTTAAGTCAGATAAACAACTTTAGGGCACTTGTTTTTTTTACAAATTATTACACTACTGAAAATGAGTAATATCAAAGGATTTGGTCGTACTTTGTGTTTAAAACTTGCACCTGCTGTTAATTCATTTCTTGAGGCTCCCGGGGCTTTTTTGCATTTATTTGCAATAGGCAACATTGTTGAATTTTATTTATTAGCGCACCGATATGACAGAACCAATTTTACTGGAGAACAAGGACCGATTTGTATTATTTCCTATCAAGTACAAGGACATTTGGGAATTTTATAAAAAAGCAGAGGCAAGTTTCTGGACTGCCGAAGAAATTGACCTGGCAGCTGATCATACCGACTGGAATAGTAAGCTCAATGACAACGAAAGGCATTTTATTAAACATGTTCTTGCGTTTTTTGCTGCCAGTGACGGTATTGTTAATGAAAACCTGGCTATCAACTTCCTTAACGAAGTTCAGTATCCTGAGGCCCGTTGTTTTTACGGCTTTCAAATCATGATGGAGAATATCCATTCCGAAACATACTCATTACTGATCGATACTTATATTAAGGACCCTGTTGAGAAAGATCACCTGCTGCACGCCGTAGACACTGTGCCCTGCGTGGGTGAAAAGGCCGAGTGGGCCATTCGCTGGATCAACAACGGCAGCTTTGCAGAGCGTTTGATCGCATTTGCCGCTGTGGAAGGCATTTTCTTTTCCGGCTCTTTCTGTTCTATATTCTGGCTCAAAAAACGTGGTTTGATGCCCGGGCTCACCTTCAGCAATGAACTCATTAGCCGTGACGAAGGCCTGCATTGTGATTTTGCCTGCCTGCTCTACACTCAACATGTTAAGAATCAGCTACCTAAAGAGCAGGTAACTAAAATAATAACCGACGCAGTAACGATAGAGAAGAAATTTGTGGTGGATGCCATCCCGGTAAAACTGATTGGGATGAATGCTGACCTCATGTGCCAGTATATTGAATTCTGCGCCGACCGATTACTGGTGGCCCTGGGCTGCGAGAAATTCTATAATGCTTCGAACCCATTCGACTTTATGGAGATGATCTCATTGCAGGGCAAGACCAACTTTTTCGAGAAACGCGTGGCTGAATACCAGAAGGCCGGCGTAATGAATAAAAAGGAAGAAAACAACATTTTTAACCTTGACGAAGACTTCTAGTTTAACAAAAGTAGGCTAGACGTCGCCCCCTTGATTTCGTAACTTTATGAGATGCAGGTCATTGACCAGCGTGGGCTTGCCAGCTCCTGATCTCAAAAGCAGTTATAGAATTAATTCACCGGGGATTTGTTGAAACTTAGAAAGATGAAAAAAACAAAGGCTTAAAATTGAAAGTACCTTGTAGTGACATTGTGAATTAAATAAATAACTCAAAAACTAAAAACCCCAGGCGTATGTTTGTAATAAAAAGAGACGGTACCCGGGAGTCGGTAAAATTCGATAAGATTACCGCCCGGATTCAAAAACTCAGCTATGGCTTAGAGCCCTCGCACGTTGATCCTATTCTTGTTGCCAAGAAGGTGATTGATGGTGTGTATGATGGTGTAACCACCAGTGAACTTGATAACTTAGCTGCTGAAACTGCCGCCTCTCTTACGGTCCGACATCCGGATTATGCACAGCTGGCCTCCCGTATTGCTGTAAGCAACCTTCATAAAAACACTATTAAAAGTTTTTCCAAGACCATCAGCTCTCTTCACAAGTACATTGATCCTAAAAACGGTTTACGTGCTGCACTGGTAGCTGATGATGTGTATCAGATAGTTCAGGAGAACGCGCACATACTTGATTCAACAATTATTTACGACCGCGACTTTGGTTATGACTACTTCGGTTTTAAGACCCTCGAACGTTCTTACCTTCTAAGAATGAATGGCCGCGTGGCTGAACGTCCGCAGCACATGATAATGCGTGTAGCAGTAGGTATTCACAAAAACGACATTGAAGCGGCGATACGCACTTACCATCTTATGAGTGAGCGCTGGTTCACTCACGCCACCCCTACTCTTTTTAATGCCGGTACTCCCAAACCACAGATGAGCTCCTGTTTTCTGCTACAGGTGAAAGACGACAGTATTGACGGTATTTACGATACTTTAAAACAGTGCGCCAAGATCTCACAAAGCGCCGGCGGCATCGGACTCAGCATTCATAATGTAAGAGCAACAGGATCTTATATAAAAGGCACTAACGGCACAAGCAACGGTCTTATCCCAATGCTGAAGGTTTATAACGAAACAGCCCGTTATGTTGACCAGGGAGGCGGCAAACGTAAAGGTTCAATTGCCATCTACCTAGAGCCCTGGCACGCCGATATTTATGATTTTCTCGACATCAGAAAAAATCATGGCAAGGAAGAACTCCGGGCCCGCGATCTTTTTACCGCCCTGTGGATCCCCGATCTTTTTATGAAACGTGTGGAGGAAGAAGGCGTGTGGAGTCTGATGTGTCCGAATGAAAGCCCAGGGTTAAGCGACTGCCACAGCGAAAAATTTGAAGAACTTTATACCGCATACGAAAGAGAGGGCCGTTTCCGTCGCCAGATCAAGGCAAGGGAATTATGGGCAGCTATAATCGAAGCACAGATTGAAACAGGCAATCCTTATATGTTATTTAAGGACGCGGCCAACTCAAAATCAAACCAGAAAAATCTGGGAACTATTAAATCATCAAACCTTTGTACCGAGATCATCGAATACACCAGCGCCGATGAAGTGGCTGTGTGTAACCTTGCCTCTATTGCACTACCACGTTTTGTGGATGAAAAGGATGGCACTTTTGACCATGATAAATTATTTGAGGTAACCTATCAGGCAACGCTAAACCTCAACAAGATCATTGACCGTAATTATTATCCTGTACCTGAGGCGCGAAATAGCAACATGCGTCACCGCCCTATAGGTCTAGGTGTACAGGGTCTGGCCGACGCGTTTATACTGATGCGTTATCCATTTGAAAGTGACAGCGCAAGGAAACTTAATTCTGAGATATTTGAGACCATCTATTTTGCTGCACTCACAGCAAGTAAAGATCTGGCTGCTGTTGACGGTCCTTATGAAAGCTACAGTGGTTCACCCATCTCTCAGGGCATTTTCCAGCACGACATGTGGAATGTTAAACCAAGCAGCCGCTGGGAGTGGGACATTCTGCGTGAAGAGATAATGAAGTACGGTGTGCGTAACAGTTTACTGCTTGCCCCGATGCCTACAGCAAGCACTTCTCAGATTCTCGGCAACAACGAGTGTTTTGAACCATACACATCAAACATCTACACCAGGCGTGTACTGAGCGGAGAATTTGTGGTAGTGAACAAACACCTGCTGCGCGACCTCGTAAAACTCGGTATCTGGAATGATTCACTGAAAAACAAGATCATAGCTGCCAATGGTTCTGTACAGGGCATCCAGGAGATCCCTGACAATATTAAAGAACTGTACAAAACCGTATGGGAGATCAAACAGCGTACCATTATTGACATGGCAGCAGACCGCGGCGCGTTTATTGACCAGTCGCAATCGCTGAACCTTTTTATTCAGGACGCCAACTTTGCCAAGATGAGCAGCGCGCATTTCTACGCCTGGAAAAAAGGTTTAAAAACCGGCATGTATTATCTGCGCACCAAAGCAGCAGCTGATGCTATTAAGTTTACCGTTGACCAGGGCGCATTGCAGAAACCCGCAATAGTGCTGGGTAATGAAGACCAGCTGGTGATTGACCGCGGACAGGCACACCTTTTAACAGCCGAAGAACAACAGGCGCAGCTAAGCTGTTCACTTGATGATCCGGATAGCTGCGAAGCCTGCGGTAGCTGACCTTTAATTTGCTGCATCTATATAAACAACAACGGCCTCCCTGTGATAGCAGGGGGGCTTTTTTATGAGGTACGAAGTGAGAAGTACGAGTGAGAAGCACGAAGTACAAAGTACAAAGTACGAGGTGCGAAGTGCATTTACGATGTACGATCTACGATTTGAAGTACAAGGTTCGAAGTACGAGGCACGATGTAAGAGGAACGAAGTGAGAAGTACGAAGTACAAAGTACGAGGTGCGAAGTGCATCCACGATCAACGATTGAAGTACAAAGTTAGAAGTACGAGGTGCGAAGTACATTTACGATTTACGATCTACGATTTACGATTTGTCAAGTGCAGTTATCACTGCCCTTCTAGCTCAACAATCTATTCAATCCTTCTTTTTCGAACAGTATTCTAC
>JAEZDS010000259.1 GCA_023433205.1 Bacteroidota bacterium | reverse complement strand
CACATCCTGAGACCAGCAAAGATTTTCAAAGCTGGACCACACGGGCCTATATTTATTTTGACCTTTACAAGCGCAGTGACAGGTCAAAACTTCAGTCTCCGCTACGCGATTCTCTGGTGTCTTCTCTGGTTGTTTCCCAGCAGCTGCAGCCCGACTCTCTTTACAGTAAAATGAACAAAAACCTGCTTTCCAATATTGCCGCAGGTTATTATAATATGGCCAAAGATTATCTGCAGGACTCTGTTGATTACGAAAGCAGCTCTGCGGCATTTTCAAAGTACAGGTCAATTTTTGCCCTGGCCGAACCTGGTTATGACTTTAAATCCAGGGATATTGAGTTTAACCTTGCTGCCGGAAGTATTTTTCTTGATGAGTTTATGAGAGATCAGGAAAATACCAAAGCAAGAGACATTGCCAAGGTGTCACTGCTTAAGGTGCTGGAGCTGCAGCCCGACAATACAAGCGCGCTTATTAATATGGGGCTTATGCATTACAATCACGCGGTTTATCTGAATAAAAAAATAGATTATGGTGTAGATCTGAGTACACTGGAAGTTGTACAGGAAGACATGATTAAACTGGCTAAACAGGCCGAACAGTTTATTGTGCAGGTTTACAGGGAAGACAATAACAACCCCAAGGCAGTACATGCGCTCTGCTACATTTACCGGATGTTGCTTGATTTCAAGAAGTACGACGAATTCAAGGCGAAGTGCAAGGTAATGGGTATTGATGTAGAGCAATCGGAACAATGAGATTCAGGTTTACCATAGGCCGGAGAATAGGGCTTGGTTTTGCAACTTTTATCCTTTTAACGGTTGTTGCATTTGTTTTAACAGTAATAACGGTTAACAGCAGCCGCAAGCGCACCGAAACGGTGGTTGGCCAGGTTACACCCAGCGTGGCGGAGTTGAAAGAACTGAACCTTTTGCTCCAGCGGGCGCATACCGATGCAAGCAAGTGGATCTTCAACAAGAGTTTTAATGATATTGATTTCCGGGAAGAGCTGAAAAAGATCATCAGCGAGGAATATCCTCAGAAAAAAGCGCTGCTCAACGATTACGCCAAACAATGGTCAGAGCAGGAACGTAAAGAAATGAGGGAGATCTTTCAGCGGATTGAAACGCTTTTCAAGACCTATCAGAATGAAATAATGAATCAGCTTACCTCTACTGAGGTTTATGATGACCCTAACGTGCATTATTTCGCACGTTTTATTTATGAGGATTCAGAGGTTTTTATTAAAAGTATTTACAGAGGCCTTAATTCGCTGATCGCGAGTAAGCAGCGTTTCGCCAAAAATCAGGTCGAGCTCATGTTCAGCTCTCTTGATTTTCTAAAACGATTTGTCCAGACACTCGGTTTCACGCTTGTCTTTGGTGGTTTACTCATTGCAGTCTTCACCACACGATCTATTACCAAACCTATTCAGCTGCTGAAAAAAATGTTGCTTTCAATGGGCCTGGGCATATTGCCAAAAGAAAGGATCATGGCCAGCAGAGATGAAATAGGGGAGATGGGCAGCGCGCTTAATGATCTTATTCAGTCGATGGAACACACCACCGAGTTTGCCAAACAAACCGGTGCAGGTAATTTTGAGGCAAGCTTTCGGCCGCTTAGCAAAGATGATACACTGGGGCATGCATTGCTGAAGATGCGTGATGATCTGGCTGCTAACGAGCGTTTGCTCGAAAAAAAGGTAATTGAACGCACCGAAGAGGTGGTGAGACAGAAGTCAGAAATTGAAAGCAAAAATGAGGAGCTTGAGATTCTTTACAAACAGGTAACAGACAGTATCCACTATGCCAAAAGAATTCAGGACGCCATTCTGCCAGCGCCCAGCATTGTACGGACAATGCTTCCTGATTCTTTTGTTCTGTTCAAACCAAAAGACATTGTAAGCGGGGACTTTTACTGGGTGGAGAAAAAAGACAAGCTGATTTATTTCGCAACAGTTGATTGTACCGGACATGGGGTGCCTGGCGCTTTTATGAGCCTGGTGGGATACAATTTGCTGAAGGATATTTTGAATCACAGCAAGCAGATAAAACCATCAGAAATTCTGGAGCAGCTTCGTGAGGGGGTTATAAGCACTCTGCGGGTTGATGATGCCGGCAAGCAGGCGAAGGACGGTATGGATATGACCCTGTGTACGATTAATTATGAGACGCTGGAGTTGCAGTATGCCGCCGCTTTTAATCCGCTGTACCTGGTTAGGAACGGCGAGATGCATATACACCCCGCAAATAAATTCCCCATTGGCGCGTTTATTGGCGAAAAACAATTTTACGAGAACCACGTAATTCAGCTTCAGAAGAATGATCAGGTCTTTATTTTTTCTGATGGATATGCCGATCAGTTTGGAGGACCTAGTGGTAAGAAGTTTATGGTTGGGAATTTCCGCAAACTCCTCTTAAAAGTTGCCGGATTTAGTCCGGAAGAGCAAAAGCGTGAACTGGAAAAAACACTATTAACCTGGCAGGGAACTCAGGAACAGGTTGATGACGTGCTTGTGATGGGTATTAAGATCTGATCGCTCCTGAGATCAGATCCCCTCAAATTCTGAAATTAGCTTGCGCCACAATGCCGGTACTGTCATACTCTCGTTTTTTGAATAGTCCATTGCTACAAGCACTGCGCTTACCGCGGCGCATTCCAGAAAACCACCGTGGGTTTTTTTAATTATGCTGTTGTAAAAGCCCACACTTTTGTTGCCAAAACGGTGAACTCTGGTGCAGCAAAAGATCTCGTCATTTAAATACACTTGTTCAATATGATCCATTTCGGTGCGTGCCAGCACAAAACCGTTCTTATCCCAAATAACATTATCTCCCAGCACAGTTTCAAAATATTTTACCCTGCCCAGTTCAATGTAATTGTGATAACAGGCATTGTTCACGTGACCAAGCCGGTCAATATCGCTGAATCTGATCTGAACGGGGATGATATGGCGGAAATCTTTAAAAGTGATCACGATTTTCTGAGCAAAAGGTTATGGGCAAAAGTTTCAAGGTCGGTCCTTCGCGTCTTGTCGCAGTTAACCCGCTGTAACAGGTCTATTGCGAGCGAGGTGTGCCTGTCAGCTTCCTGGCGGCAAAGATCATCAACTTTAAGTTGAGAAAACAGCTCCAGTGTTCTGTCAATTTTGTGCTGCAGGTCTTTCAGTTCTGAAAGTTCAGCGAGTCTTGCTTTTTGCTGATCATTGCCAAGTTCATATGCCTTCAGCAGCAGGAAAGTTTTTTTATCTGACGTTATGTCGCCGCCGACTTTTTTACCAAAATTTTTTTCGTTATCGGGAAAACAGTCAAGCAGGTCGTCGAGCAGCTGAAATGCTATCCCGAGGTGTAGCCCAAAACCGTTCAGCTGTTGCTGGGTGTTGGTGTCGGCTCCCGCGCAAATACTTCCCATCTGCAGACTACAACCCAGCAAAACGGCGGTTTTCAGGCTGATCATGTGAATGTAATCAGATACGGTAACATCGTTTCTTTTCTCAAAGTTCATGTCCAGTTGCTGACCTTCACACACTTCTATGGCGGTTTTCTGAAGCAGCGCGCTCAATTGCCGGTATTGCGGATCGGGATAATTTTCAAGAATTGCCAGTGCTTTTACCAGCATCACATCTCCTGAAAGAATAGCAACATTTTGCCCGAATCTTTCATGTACTGTTTGATTGCCCCGGCGCAGTGGTGCCTGGTCGAGAATGTCGTCGTGGATCAGGGAAAAGTTATGAAAGAGTTCAATTGACAGGGAGGCGGGGAGTGCTTTGTCAGGATTAGCACCCATCAGCTCGCATCCCACCAGGGCCAGCAAGGGTCTGATCCTTTTGCCGCCAATGCGCAGAATGTATGCTTCGGGTTCGTATAATTCTTTTGGCCTGCGAAGGTCAGCCGCGTGAATGTACTCCTGGAGGTGCTGCCGGAAGAGTTCGAAAAGATGCTGGTAAGCTTCCACGTTTAGCCGTTGTGAGCGATTTCAAGCAGGTAATTACCGTATCCGCTTTTGGTAAGAGGCTGGGCCAGCTCAATGAGCTGCTGTCTGCTGATAAAATCCATGTTGTAAGCCACCTCTTCAATACAGCCGATTTTCAGCCCCTGCCGCTCCTCAATAACCTGCACAAACTGTCCTGCCTGCATTAAAGAAGCAAAGGTTCCGGTGTCGAGCCAGGCTGTGCCGCGGTCCATGATGGAAACCTTTAGTTCGCCTTTTTCAAGGTATTTTTTATTTACGTCAGTGATTTCGTATTCACCGCGTGGACTGGGTTTCAGATTTTTAGCGATCTCCACCACATTGTTGTCGTAAAAATACAAGCCTGGCACAGCATAGTGCGATTTAGGCTTGGCTGGCTTCTCCTCAATTGAGATAACCTTGTTGTTATCATCGAATTCAACCACGCCGTACCGCTCGGGATCGCTCACATGATAAGCGAAAACCACACCACCCGACGGGTTGTTTATCTGAGTAAGCGAGCTGCCCAGGCCAACGCCATAAAAAATATTATCGCCCAGTATCAGAGCAACTTTGTCTTTTCCTATGAACTTTTCACCAATCACAAAAGCCTGAGCCAGTCCGTTTGGTTTATCCTGCACGGCATAACTGAATTTACACCCCAGCTTGCTGCCATCACCCAGCAGTCTTTCAAAATTTGGAAGATCATGTGGAGTAGAGATCACAAGGATCTCGCGGATGCCCGCCATCATCAGCACCGACAAAGGGTAGTAGATCATCGGTTTGTCGTAAACCGGCATCATCTGTTTGCTCATGGCAAGCGTTAAGGGGTGTAGCCGTGTGCCTGAACCACCGGCCAGGATTATTCCTTTCATAATTTCAAATTTAAAGGCCGGAAGGTACAAAAATATCATAGAGCAGGTTAGTTGAGCAGGTTGGTTCTAAGCATTTGCAGGCTGTATCGTTCATAAAACATTGCACCGCTGAGTAAAACAGGGCTTCCGGTTATTAAGCAGATGCGCATTTGTATTGGTTTTGGTTATCTTTGTGGGAAAGGGTAAAAACTGTATTTTTAGGGACTGTATTCATGCCTATCACACATCTAAGTATTTTAAGACCAGCCGGCAGATCAAAAAGATCAGCCACTGTAACCTGCAGCAATTTGGCGCTGGCCGTTCTGCTGATATTTGCGGGAAGTTTAAGGGCTCAGCTCAGTACTCCGAATTATACCGGCTGCCCCAATCAGATCATTACCGTGAATGTGCAGTGGCCGAATGTTGCGATTACAAATCTTTCTCTTAGTATCCCTGCCGGGGGAAGTGCGCTGAATAACGGAAATCTTCAGTCAAATACCACTTTCACCATTTCTCATCCGGGGCCAGCCACCACTAACTGGACATTATCCGGTACCGGTACAGGTGCTTCAGGGCCTGTTACATCCACAATCGTTTTTCAGGTGTCAATCACTGCGCCCGCCCCTCTTACTTTTGTACATCAGAGCGGCACCAGCGATTATTGCCCGGGCAGTACGGCAAATATCACCACCGACCAGGGCGGAAACTATTATACAGTTAACGGGCCGCAGAATCTGGGTACTTTTCAGACAAATGTTTTTGTAATTCCTAATCTCGGTGCCGGCCACAGTGGCACATACCAGGTTACCTCCGTTGGTACCTGCACAAGAACCGGTGTTTTTGCTTTGAACGTCGCCCCTAATACCCCTCTCACGGTTAATAACGCCAGCAATGTCTGCGAGGGTGATCCCTTTACCCTTCAGGCCTCCATGCCAACCACCACTCAGAACTGGGTATGGGAGCACCTGTCTTCGCAAACAACTTACCCTGGTTTTTCCTCTTCTGCATTCGGCTCAGCTTCTAGCGCTCACGATGGGGTATGGAGGGTAACTGTTGATCAGGGATTTGGCACTATTTTCTGTCCCCGTTCTGCCACAACTCAGATCAATGTTGTAGAAATGCATCCGGTGAGCGCCAGCGCCTCTCCCTCGGGGGTTTTATGTCAGAATGATAAATTGAGTCTTTCTGCTTCAACAGGGCAGGGGGCTGCGGGTTATAGCTGGGTTGGACCTTGTAATTTTGGTCCCGTTGCAGTGTCAAATCCTACAATAAGTCCGGTTATTCCGTGCAACACCGGTATATATACCGTAACGGCCTTTTTTACCAATAACGCCATCACCTGCCCTGTAACCAATACTGTGAACGTGGAGGTTGTTGGCACTTCGGCGCCTATTCCAAACGTGCCCATCAGTGTCTGCCAGAATGATAACGTGCAATTATCAGCCACTGGAGGAACCAATGTAAGCAACTGGATATGGTACGGACCAAATTTTTCTTCTACGGTTAAGGACCCCTACATGTCAAATGTGCAGCCATCCAACTCAGGTCCTTATGTGGTTACCGCTGTGTATTATTCAAGTGCCAACACAAAGTCCTGCGCTGTTTCGTCTCAGCCCCAGCAGTTAACGGTAATTCAGGTGAACTCGGTTTCAGTTATCCCTCCACCACAGGTATGTGAGCCCGAAAATGCTTTGCTTGCTGCCAGTGCTCCTGGCGCTGTGGCGTACAACTGGAAGGGGCCCAACAACCAGAATTATAACGGCGCCAATGTTACCTTGTATTATCCAACCACCTCTTACAGCGGTATATATACAGTGACCGCTTTTTTCGGAAGTCTTTTATGTCCTAACGAGAATACAGTTTCTTTAAAGGTGAATCCGGTGCTTAATTTTACGCTGATCCCGCGACAGCAGGTATGTTATAATTCTCCGGTGCAGATCACTGGTCCGGCCGGTGCTGATTCTTATTCCTGGACCAGTTCAACTGGCATAGAAGCGAGCACCAAAGACCTGAAATTCAACAGCATTCTGCCGCAGGATGCCGGTCATTATACACTTACTGTTGCCAAAGGGCCATGTATTTCAAAAGCTTCGAGCGAAATAGTGGTTCTTAATCCTATCTCCTTTACCCTGTCCCCAAAAAGCAGAACTATCTGCCGGGGAGATACTGTTGTATTTGAAGCGGGGGTGACCGGCGGAAGCGAAAATTATGCTTACACGTGGAATCCTTCAGTGGGCATGGATTCTCCAACGGGCCCTTACAAAGTGCTTGTTCCGCTCTATTCATCTGACTATAATCTGATGGTTCACGACATTGCCTGCCCTAATTTTACGCTCGGTTATCAGTTTAAAGTTGAAGTGAAGCAGCCGCCAACACCTACGCTTAACCTCACAGCAAACAGAGGTTGCGTGCCCTTTACCCAGTTCTTCAGTACAGGTACAGAAGGGGAGGCATTTCTTACAACCTTTAACTTTGGAGGACTAAATCAGTTTCAGCGCGATAATTTTGTTTATACGTTTAAGGAGCCAGGAACCTACACTGTTCAGGTGGTTTCACAAGGCACTAACGGCTGCAGCGGTACCTGGGAATATCCCATTCCCATTGTTGTGGATCCAAAGCCGGGCAGCGACATAATCTGGGAGCCGCAGCCTGCCACAACTTCTGGTGATGTTACTTTTCATGCTACTTCAACCAGTGAGAGCGTTTACCATAGCTGGCATTTTGTGGGCGGTGTGCCTGCCAATCCTGATACCAGTTACATTGGCGGAGGCTCAGACACTACTTCTGATGACAGGCCAGTAAGGATCTACGAAAAACCTGGACGCTACCCTGTTATGTTGCTCACCACCAATGAATATGGATGCTCAGACACCGTAGTTAAATTTATTCAGGTGCAGGATATTATGAACGTATTTATTCCCAATGCTTTTACGCCAAATGGAGATGGGGTGAATGACGGATTTTCTATGAAAGGTCAGGGCCTGGAGGCTGAAGGATTTACCATGGATATTTTTACTAGAAAAGGCCAGCTTGTTTACAGTACCAATGACATAGCAGATAGCTGGGATGGTACCTATGAAGGGCGGCCATGCAGCAATGGTGTGTATGCCTATAAGATCAGAGCGGTGGGCATGAACGGCGAAGGCCGCAAAGAATTTGTGGGTCATGTAGTGCTGATAAGATAATCGTAAAAACTTTTTATAAGTCCCCGGTTCGCAAGACCGGGGATTTTTTATTTTTAAGAGAGAAAATTTTCGATGAAACAGTACCACGACCTGATGCGCCATGTGCTGGAACAGGGCACTAAAAAGACAGACAGAACAGGTACCGGTACACTTAGTGTATTTGGTTACCAGATGCGTTTTAATCTGCAGGAGGGATTCCCTCTGCTTACCACAAAAAAACTTCATACCAAGAGTATAATCCATGAATTATTATGGTTTCTAAAAGGAGAAACCAATATCAGTTATCTGAAAGAGAACGGTGTGAGTATCTGGGATGAATGGGCTGATGATAAGGGTGAACTGGGTCCGGTTTACGGCTATCAGTGGCGCTCTTGGCCAACACCCGATGGTAAACATACTGATCAGATAGCTGAGGTGATAAACATGATTAAGACCAATCCCGATTCGCGGCGAATGATTGTGAGTGCCTGGAATGTGGCCGATGTTCCCAAAATGAAATTACCGCCCTGCCACGCATTTTTTCAATTTTATGTTGCTGATGGTAAGTTAAGCTGTCAGCTTTATCAGCGCAGCGCCGATATTTTTCTGGGCGTGCCTTTTAATATCGCATCCTATGCTTTACTTACGATGATGGTTGCTCAGGTTTGCGGTCTTCAGCCTGGTGATTTTGTTCACACACTGGGCGACGCGCATCTGTACACCAATCACCTTGAACAAACCAGATTACAGCTTAGCCGCAGTACACGCACGCTGCCGGTGATGAAGATCAACCCTGATGTAAGATCTATTTTTGATTTTAAGTTTGAGGATTTTCAGCTGGAGAACTACGACCCGCACCCTCACATTAAAGCGCAGGTGGCGGTCTGAGTATTATTGTGGTAGCCACTGTTTTTCATAAAGGTAAAGAGTACAGGGTTGACCTCTTTCAGCCGCTCGACATTTCGATGCCTTTGCATACGGGTAACGATTGCACAAGCGCCTGGTATGTTGAACCAATGAGGCTTGAACCGGTTGTTATGGGCGAATGGGTTGGTGATGTGAACAAGGGCGGCAGTGTAAACTTCAGGAACGTTACTTTTAATCCACACGGCAATGGCACGCACACCGAATGCGTGGGCCACATCAGCAGTGAGTTTTTTACCATCAATCAATGCCTTAAAAGGTTCTTTTTTATGGCTGAAGTAATTACCATTCTTCCTTTGCAGCTTGAAAATGGTGATTATGTGATAACCGCGCGCCAGCTTAAGGATGTGCTTGATCTGTCGGCCAGACCTGAAGCAGTTATTATAAGAACTTTGGGAAACAGTGAGAACAAGCTGCGTATTAACTATAGTAATACCAATCCGCCTTATTTATTAAAAGATGCGGTTGAATTTCTCAATTCAGCAGAGATTGACCATCTTCTGATTGATATGCCCAGCATCGATAAGGAGGTAGATGGTGGTAAACTTGAGGCACATCACGCTTTCTGGCAGTATCCCGAAAACACCAGGATGCACAAAACCATTACGGAATTTATTTATGTTTCAAATGATATTTCTGATGGCACTTATCTTCTCAACCTGCAGATCGCGTCTTTTGAAAACGATGCCAGTCCCAGCAAACCTGTTCTTTATAAAGTTTTTTAAGGTTTACTGGTAAATCTTCTGTCGCTCAGGGCGAGTAAAAAGTTTTTCAGATCTGCTTTTTCTTCGGCGCTTAAACCCAGTGGTTTATGCATAATAGTGTCGCGGTTTATGGCGTCAGGCACAAAATCATCAGGCTTGTTATAAAAGTCAATTACCTCATCAAGTGTTTTAAACATACCATTATGCATATACGGCGCGGTTTGTGCAACATTTCTTAAGCCTGGAATTTTGAAAGCGCCGATATCCTGCGGCCGCCGGCTGATGAGAAATCTGCCGCTGTCGTTGAGGTTCTTTCCGTTAAAGAGCCCTATATTTTTAAATTGATCGTTGCCGGTGAAGTCCACACCAAAATGACAATCGAAACATTTGCCTTTGTTATTAAAAATCTCCAGTCCGCGTTTTTGTGAGGCATTGAGCGCCGAAGAGTCGCCATCGCGCACAAAATCATCAAAAGGTGTGTCGCTGGTTTCAAGTGTTTCTTCATATGCCGCAATCGCCCGCCCTATCAGCTCTTTAGTCGGACGGCTTCCGTATATCTTTCTGAATGATGCGCTGTAATAGGGGTTTCTGGCCAGCCGGCGAACCGATAATGTGAGTGGGAAATCCATCTCAACCATGTTTTCCATGGGACCCAGCGCCTGCTCTTCAAGCGAGGAGGCTCGTCCATCCCAGAAGTATGCGTTGCGGTCAACCAGGTTCATAACGCTGGGCGTGTTTCTTGTGCCGTTGCGGTGAAACACACCGGGACTGGTGGGCAGATTGTCGGCAAATGCGAATTCAGGTTTGTGACAGCTGGCGCAGCTGATACTGCTGTCGCGGGAAAGTATGGGGTCAAAAAAAAGTTTTTCACCCAGTACTTCTTCTCTTCCTGCCGGAGTGATCCCTTCCTGGCTGCATGAAACGATCAATAACGTTGCAACAAGTCCTGTGCACACAATTGCGCTAATAGTTTTTATCATTCCTGCTTTCATTTTTTTTAACGATCAGTGGAAATCGTCCTGAGAAAAAAACAATACATTTAGCCGTTACAAATGTACCATTTCGCATCAAAGATCAATGCAAGAAGAGGATAATCCTGAAAGCGAGAAGGTACGGCCTATTCCATTCAATAATCTTTACCTGATCTCAGGTTTAGTGCATGGCTATAACAGGATATCAGCCTATGTTTTAACCATTATGCTGTTTATTTTTGGCTACCTGGGATATCAGCTTTTGCTGCTTGTGCCGGCTATGCAGCGGTTGCGGGCTAATGGCTACAGCGATATGGACATTGTACAGCAACCCAGTCTCATCTTCAACAGTGCTGCCCTTCAGCTGGATAAAAATGTAATACTGGCCTTTGAGCTGGGTATGTTTGTATTTGCTTTTTTTGGATTTTACACCGGACTGAGAAGGCTGCACCATAAGCCCTTACTCAGCGTTATTACGGGTTTTGAGAGATTCCGCTTCAAAAGATTCTGGTTTTCATTTTCAGTATGGGGCTCACTTATCTTGTTGTTAACGGTTATAACCTATTTTACTGATGGGAGTGAGTTAACCCTGAGCTTTCAGCCGCTGGGTTTTCTTGGTTCTGCTTTAATACTGCTCTGTCTTATGCCAATTCAGGTGGGAATTGAGGAGCTTATCTTCAGAGGGTATCTGGTGCAGGGTCTTTCGCTGGTTTTTAAAAATGGGATCGTCCCGCTGCTGA
>JAEZDS010000245.1 GCA_023433205.1 Bacteroidota bacterium | reverse complement strand
CTTCTGAACAATCTGGGGACACCCGACGATCCCTCTCCCGGCAAAGTACGAAAGTACCTTACCCAGTTCCTTAACGACCGGCGGGTGATCGACATAAGCGCCGCTGCCCGCTTCGCACTGGTGAATCTTTTTATTGTGCCTTTCCGCAGCTTTAATTCGTCAAAACTTTATAAGCAGATCTGGACAAAAGAGGGTTCTCCGCTATTAACCAATAGTGTGGCTTTGCAAAACAAGCTTCAGCAGGAACTGGGCGACAGATATATCGTGGAGCTGGCAATGCGTTATCAGCAGCCTTCCATTGCTTCGGTTCTTGAAAAGTTAAGAAGGCAGCGTCCTTCAAAGATCCATGTGATCCCGCTTTACCCCCAGTACGCAAGTTCAAGCACGGGAAGCAGTATAGAAGAGCTGATGCGCTGTATTAGTGGCTGGGAGGTGATACCGGACCTGAATATTGTCAGTAAGTTCTATGATAACCCGCATTACCTTTCGGCACTCACTGATAACGCAGGAAAATACAACCACCAGGAATATGATCATGTCATCTTCAGTTATCATGGTTTGCCCGAGCGGCAGATTTTGAAAGCTTCTGCTCATTATGGTGGCAATACCTGTAAAATGGGCGCCTGTTGTAACAGTATCACTAAAAACAACCGGTATTGTTACCGTGCCAATTGTTTTGCCACCACCCGTGCTTTGGTTGAGGCACTTAAAATTCCTGAAGGAAAATACACAAGCAGTTTTCAGTCGCGGCTCAATAACCGCTGGTTAACGCCATTTAGTGACAAGGTAGTGGAGGAACTGGCTGAAAAAGGCGCGAAAAAGTTGCTTGTTTTTTCTCCCGCATTTGTGGCCGATTGTCTTGAAACTATTTTCGAGATCGGTGTTGAGTACGAGGAAAAGTTCAAAGAAAAGGGCGGCGAAAAAATTGTTCTTGTTCAGAGTCTTAATGCAGAGAACAGCTGGGTTAAGGCCCTGGCAGCAATGGTGGGGCACTGAATTTGGTCTTATACCAGTGTTCGGGCATCAACCGATCTTGTATCGAGCGCGTCGCGCAAACCATTTCCTACAAGCATAAAAGCCAGCACAAGCAGCATTATTGCCGCGCCTGGTATAAAAGCCAGATAGGCCTTGTCCATCAGAATATAACCACGGTGCGCATTGATCATTTCGCCCCAGGATGGAACAGGGGGCTGAGCGCCAATTCCCAGGAAACTCAGGCCAGCCTCCATTAAAATTGCTGAAGCAAAATTGCTGGCGGCTATCACCACCACCGGACCCATAATATTTGGCATGATGTGCCGGAAAATCACCCGTTTATTACTGTAACCCAGCGCGCGGCCCGCCTCAATAAATTCTTTTTCTCTTATGCCCAGTACCTGACCCCTCACTATACGCGCCACATCCACCCACATGGTTAAACCAACAGCAATAAACACCTGTGTTACGCCTTTGCCCAGCACCAATGTAATTGCGATAACCAGCAGCAGTGTTGGAATGCTCCACACAACATTTATCAGCCACATGATGATGGCATCGGTTCTGCCACCAAAAAAACCTGCAGCTGCACCCAGCGAAATGCCAATTGAAATACTGATCAGCACTGAGATAAGACCCACCCCAAGACTGATCCTTGTCCCGATAAGCAACCTGCTTAGCATATCACGGCCAAGCAGATCGGTGCCCAATACAAAGGTGCGCTGCACCAGGTGTTCTTTTGTGATCTGCTCGCGGAGAAGAGCTGCGGCAACGGTTTTTGGGGAGCTGTTGTTGAGCTCATAAAAGCTTAGGTTCTGCCGTACTGAATCATAGGTAACCGGTAGGGAGTTATCAAGACTGAATACAACATCTGCCATGTTAAATCCTGCCATGTTAGTTGAATCGGCAATTCCCCCGGTGTATTCGGCGATCAGAATATTTTCACCGCTGAACCTGAAAGATTGAAAGCTGTAAAGGTCAAATTCAGGAGAAGCGCCAAAGAGCATTTTTTTGAAAACATTCGGGGCCTCTGTTTTCTGGTTTCTTTTCACCTTCAGAAACCGGTGTGCAGATCCGGGAGGCCTTATGTGCAGCTCGGGTTTCTGGTTGTTGGCGTAGGGAGTTTGGTCGGGAGTGATCAGATACCCAAGAACTGACACCATGCACGAAAGCAGAATAAACAAAAGGCCTGCCATTGCAAGACGGTTTCGCCTGAAACGTTTCCAGGTGAGCTGGCTCAGCGATGTAGACTGATTGATTTCCTTTCTCCGTAAAAAGATCATTCTTCCTTCCACACAGGTTTAATAAAGATGGCCATCAATCCGGTGATCAGCGCATAAAATGGATAAATAAATGCCACGGGAATCAGCTGACGGAGCTTTGTGCCGGTTTTTATCATGGCTGAAGCTAAATATAATAGGAAAAGATCGGTAAGGATTTTTAAAAAAATATAAGCACCTGGCCATATATCTCCTTCAAGAATCAGTTTGCAGAGAGCGTAAATAACTGCGCCGTTAACGGTGAATACTAAAAAGGCGATCCACAAATTAAGAAAGTTGAAGTGGTGTCTGAACTTTGAGGCCCATCGCGCTTTCTGCAAAATAAGCGGCTTTAATCTTCTGAGCGGATAAGTGTTCACTACTGCGTCTGGCGATTTTAAAAATCCAACAGTGGCATTGGGGATCTTTTTTACATCGTGAAGGAAAAAAATATCATCGCCCGAAACAAGGTGGTTGTGCGAGGTATAGCCTCCTGTTTGCACAAACAATTGTTTGCTAAAAGCGAGATTGGCTCCACTGCAGAGGAAGGGCTTCTTATAATAAGCCGGGCCGGCAGTAACCAGCGCTAGAATGGCGCTTTCTACGGCCTGCAGGGCACTGAGCAGATTATTTCCCGCCTGCACGGCTATGGGTGCAATTACAAACTGCAAACCATGGGTATGGGCTGCGGCCACATCACGGAGCCAGTTTACCGAGGTAGTGTAAGTGTCGGCATCGCGAAGGATTATCAGTTCGTGCCGGGCGAATTTTATAGCCTGGCTGATGCTGCTTTTTTTGCCTTTACGTGAAGGATTTGACAGGATGCGGTGGTCGATGTTGGCATTCTCAAGCACCGTATCTGCAATCAGCAGTGTGCGGTCGGTACTCGCGTCGTTCACCACAATGATCTGTATCAGGTTTGGAGGGTAATCCTGTGCCAGCAGTCCCCACAAACAGTTCCCAAGATGGGCTTCCTCATTTCGGGCACAAACTATTATGGAAACCGGCACTTCTTCGTTATGGCGTGGCTGAAACCAGGGGGTTCTTGAATACCCTGCGGCCAATACCAGAAGCGTAATAATATAAGCGACCAGCAGTAAAAACAGTATCTGCGTAAAAGCACTCACTTGCTGTAACGAAACAATTTAAAGTTAAAATTTTGTTGTAATAAAAAGTAGTAGCCGGCAATACTGGGTATAATAATATTGGCAAGCCATATGATTACTGACGAAAGGGCTACGGCAGCGCTGCTGATATCTGTATTGCTGAATACAATCAGGGCCACAGCTGCTCTTACAGCGGGTTCAAAAATACTGATCATGGGCAGCGCGGTGGTTATCAGAAAATACAATGCAATTCCCGAAAAGACAGGCAGCGTAAAATTTCCCTTGTAGAAAATAGAAAGGGCCAGTGCGAACTGGCAGTAAAAGATAAAATAGCGGATCAGAGAAAAACTGAATAGCTGCACTAGAAGGGTCGTTGAAAAATGGTAGTTTACAAGGGGAGCGTTCCGGTCTGCGCTGAATTTTTTGCTTGCAGCATCAAGCAACTTGTTAATGTTGCAGATGCACAGAACCAGAGCAGCTATCAAAACAATCGCAGATATGCCAGTGGTCCATATTATCCATTCTGTCTGTTCCGCAAAGTTGTGAAAGAAGAGCAGGAAGGCGGCCAGGCCGCACCAAAGGGTTATGCCCAGCTGAAACATACCACTTATAAAGTGCAGCACGGCAATGCCAGGTCTTGTTTCAGCGGGAAAATAGATGATCTTCGCCATAAACTCAGTAGCTCTGCCCGGCGCCAGATTGCCAAGGCACACACCGCTGTAAACCGATTTACTTGCCGTGAGATAATTCACTTTATGAACAGGTGCAGTAATAATTTGCCATTTATAGGCCTCTATGCCCCAGTTCACCGGTATCAGCAGCAGGCCGGTAAAAATGGCGGCCACACTGCCGCCTGCGCGGGCGGCTTCACTCAGCAGCTGCAAACGTTCTGCCGTAAGGTCAGTTTCTAGCCGCATGCAGATGATGCCAAAACTTCCAAACCCGATAAGGATCTTAATAAGTGTGGAAAGTATTTTTTTGTTGCGTTTCAGGCAGTTGTGCATTATGGTACCTTTACAGGCAGGTTGCTAAGATATGTTCATCTGCGGTATACCTGTACTCTTTTCTGATTTTAATGCCTGCAACTGACAGAATAATACTTGGAATTGACCCCGGCACCCTGGTGATGGGCTATGGTTTGCTGCACATTACCGGAAACATCCTCACGCCGCTGGGAATTGGTGTATTAAAACTCGAAAAATACGACGACCACGCGCTCAGATTAAAAAAGATCTTTGATCGTACCGTAGGATTGATAGAAGAGTTCAAGCCCGATGAGCTGGCCATTGAAGCTCCGTTTTTCGGTAAGAATGTACAGTCAATGCTTAAGCTGGGAAGGGCACAAGGCGTAGCCATTGCCGCCGCATTAAGTAAAAACATCCCTGTAACGGAATATTCTCCCAAAAAGATCAAAATGAGCATTACCGGAAATGGTAACGCAAGCAAGGAACAGGTGGCATCCATGTTGCAGCAGTTACTGGGTATTGGCAAGGAGCAGGATTATCTGGATGCTACAGACGCCCTGGGCGCGGCCTTGTGCCATTTTTATCAGCAGAAGGGGAAAAAAGGTGGTGCTTCAAAAAATTACTCGGGCTGGAAATCTTTTCTGGGAGATAATCCTGCCAGGCTTGCCTGAGGTTCAGCGGCGACTGTTCAGTTTTTTGTATGAAATAAGCTGATCGTAATAAGTGCCGAACTGGCGGTGGTAAACATAGATGTTGTAGTCGTTCTCAGTATCCCAGTGATTACCTTCCACCACTGTTTCGTTCCCTCCTTTTTTATCATCATTGCTCAGCACATAGATGTAATTATAAAATCCCTGCTTTAAAAAAAGTGTGGTCTCGTAACCTGAACGCTCATAATTGTAGGTCATCTTGCTTCTTTTATTCATGCGCCAGTCGGTAAGTTTGCCCATTATGTAAAAGTTGCCTGAGGCCTCGGCGGAAGGGTATTCAAGAAAAAAATGTACATCTACATAATCGGCTTCAATATCTTCGTACCCGTGGCCTTCCCTGTTCCTCACAAGAAAACCGCCATTAAAATCAGGATAATAGAGATAGGGTTTGTTTTTTCGCACCTCGTCTTTCTGCAATTGAACGTGAAACCGGTTCTGTTCGTCGCGGTAAATGTTTTTCACACGTTCTGTGAGATAACGGATACTGCGCGTATCAAAATACCTGAACTCATTACCGCCGTTAAAGGTAGTGGCTTTATCAAGTGAATAAACCAGCTGCTGGCCATTCATAAAAGTGGGTTTAATATCCGTTACGGCGTTGTCCCATCGGTTGTTCTGGGTAATTACCACCTTCATGTCCTTGTAGGGGTTTGTAAGATTATAACCTCCGGGATTGATGGTAAAATCCAGCTGCTGTTTATTGAATTGATCGTCGCCGCCTATGGTTTGCCTGAATGTGGCGCCTATATTGAGTTTCTCGTCATACACCATAAACCTGCGGGTGAGCACCAGGTCATCTTTATTGCCGAAACGGTACACGTACAGCAGATAATTCCCGCTTTTGGTAAAACGTACATTGTTTTGCTGCGGGAATATGATCGAATAATGGGTGTACTTGTGAAAGGTGTTGATTGAGTAAGCGAAATTGATGATGTTAATGTCGTAATAGCCGTTCATGTATTCACTTATCATCAGGTCGCTGGGGGTCCAGTCTGCATTGCAATGCACAAAACTAAAGGTGTACTGTTTCTGATCTCCGTCGAGGTCATCAAAACTTAATTCAACCTGCTCATTGCCATTCAGGGAGATAACAGGTGCTGCGTATTCCCAGGTGGTAAGGTGAAACTGTACCGTTCTGATATTTGGCTTGTAAACGTAATCGTCGTATTTTAATACATTGTCGTTTACGTAATCATCAGCACCTTCCTGTGCCAGAAATGGTAAACTCAGCCAAAACATGAAAACAGAAAGTAAGCGCATCGTTCAAATATAGGGAATGCCCTGTTTTGGAACACTGTCAACTCTATAAATAATGTAAAAGAAGAGCTTACTTTTTAACGCCGAAGAGTTTTACACGGCTTTCTTCACGCTTCAGCAGGCGAAGAATGTTCTTGCGGTGAGTGATCAGCAGCAGAATGGCCACTACCACAGAAAAAACCAGCAATATAGGATTGTCGTTACCAAGCAGAATGTTCAGCACAAAGGGAAAAGCGAGGCCGGCGATCATTGAGGATAACGACACAATACGGCTAGTAAAAAGTACCGCCAGAAAAACAAGCAGACAGATGGCGCAGGCAATCGGCACAATGCAGATGACAATGCCCAGCATGGTGGCAACTCCCTTTCCTCCTCTGAAACCGGCGAATACCGGAAAAATATGGCCCAGCAGCGCCGCCACTCCCAAGCCCATCTGCAGGTTGATAAAACCGTCAGATGCTGTTTCAAATCCGCTGGTCCAGGCCAGGGCAACAGCAGCCACCCCTTTAAGAATATCTATGATCAGTACCGGAATACCGGCATTGCGCCCGAGAACCCTGAATGTGTTTGTTGCTCCGGCGTTACCGCTTCCGAATTCGCGCACATCAATGTTGTAAAAGGCTTTGCCAATCCACACTGAAGTTGGCACAGAGCCCAACAGATATGCTATAAGTAAAAGTACCGCCGTCACCTAAATGTTAAAAGTTTAGCAAATCTAACCATTATTTTAAAAAATAAAAGCACTTAAACTTTTATAAAAAAGCCTAAGTGCTTAGTGCTAAATGTGATAATGATTAATAGGCGCCTTTGAGTTTTACTCCCTGCTCAAGTTTTTGTAAAGCAGTGATGTAAGCACCGATACGCATGCTGGTGTTATAAAAGGCGGAGTTATGCCATACGGCTTCAAATGCCTGTTCCATTTTAAGATCGTGTTTGGCATTTACCTCGTCTTCTGTCCAGTAATAACCAGCTTTATTCTGTACCCATTCAAAGTAACTCACAGTAACACCGCCCGCGTTGGCGAGAATATCGGGCACACAGATGATCTTTTTTTCATTGATGATGGGGTCAGCCTCGGGGGTTGTGGGGCCATTGGCACCTTCAACGATCAGTTTGGCCTGAATGCGGGGCGCATTTTCTTCGTTGATAACATTCTGTAAGGCGGCTGGAACCAGCACATCGCATTTGCTGATCAGCAGCTCGCTGTTCTTAATCTCAACCCCACCTGTAAAACCTTTTAGTGTGCGGTTGTTGCCCGCAGAATATTCTATTGCCGCATTTATATCAATTCCGTTCTCATTGTAGTATGAGGCGCTGTGATCACCAATACCAACTATCTTAATGCCCTTTTCAACAAGCAGGCGGGCTGCATGTGAACCAACGTTGCCAAAACCCTGAACTATGGCAGTGCAGCTCGATGGATTGATCTTCATTTTTTTCAAAGCGCAGAGTGTGTTTATCATCACACCCCGGCCGGTGGCTGCATCACGGCCCAGTGAGCCGCCAAGAGCAACAGGCTTGCCGGTAATAACACCGGGACTGTCTTCGCCACTGTTCTTATTAAATTCGTCAAGTATCCAGGCCATCTCACGGCCACTGGTCCCCATATCAGGGGCGGGAATATCCTTGTTTACGCCAAACACATCCTTCATGGCAGCGGCATACGCACGGGTAATACGCTCAAGCTCACCAATACTGTGGGCGCGGGGGTCTACTTTAATGCCACCTTTAGCGCCGCCATATGGCAGATTTGCAACAGCACATTTAAAACTCATCCAGGCTGCCAGGGCTTTTACCTCATCAGCATTCACGTCCATTGCGTAACGGATGCCGCCTTTACTTGGACCCAGGTGAGTGCTGTGAACGGTACGGTAGCCGTCGAATACCTTAATGTGGCCAGAATCCATCATTACAGGAAGACTTACTTTCACCTGCTTGCTGCAATTGCGTAAAACCACTGCAACTTCTTCGCTCAGGTTCATGATTTTGGCTGCCGCGTCAAGCCGCGCCAATACTGCTTCAAACATACTTTCCTCGTGCGCCTGGGCGGTATTCAAAGTTTGTGTTGACATGTTCGTTTAGAGTTTGTTAACTGGGGCGTAAATTTACGCAAAATATATTAATGGAACTGCCTAAACCGGCGCCGATACTGCCCAAAACTTTGTTATTATGAGGAGTTTAAGCCGCATTGTTTGTTAAATTTGCAGTTGCAGGATGTCTGAGTTTTGGAAGTTCTTTACCGTGTTTGTTACCTGCGCCTTCGCCTTTGGTAAAGCAGGCATTCCCACTGCTGTGGCTGTATTCAAATTTAATTTTTTCAAGGTAATGCTTACCAGCTGGGCCGGAGGTATTACAGGCAATATATTTTTTACCTACCTGAGCGCCGCTATCATCAGAAGTATCCATAATTTCAGGGTTAAACGTAATCTGATCCACCGCAAACGTATTTTCACCAGATTCAACCGGCGGATCATCCGTATCAAGCAACGATTCGGACTCAGCGGCATCGCACTTATCACACCTGTTATTGGCACACCGGTTGGCGCATTTATTGCGGAAAGATTTTACCGGAACAAACGAAGGGTGATAATCTACCTGAGCTTGTCGGTGATCTTCTGGTCGCTGCTTCTCTATTTTTTGATCCTGATTTTTTTTGATAGCGTAAAAACATGGCTGTTCTGAAGAACATAAAACATATCTTTTTCGATTTAGATGATACCTTGTGGGACTACGAAAGCAATTCAGCCAAAGTACTGGCAGAACTTTTTGAGGAATTCGGACTGGAGAAGAGTCTGAAGGTTGCTTTTGCTGACTTTCTGCCAAAATACCGGATGGTAAACCGTGAGATGTGGCTGCTGTACTCGCGTCATAAGATCACCAAACAGCAGCTGCGCGACGAACGTTTTACCAACACTTTCAGGCATTTTAATTTTGAAGACCTGCACCTTAACCGGCAGCTTACCCGCGAGTTCCTGCAGCGCACACCCCGCGAAAAATGTTTAAAGGAAGGTTGTCACGAAGTGCTTGCAAAATTAAGATCGAAATACAGCCTGCATATTATTACCAATGGTTTTAATGATGTACAATCAATCAAGATAGAAAACGGCAACCTGCGTGGTTATTTTGAAAATATTATTGTGAGCGAAGACCATGCCCTGAACAAACCCGACGAAAAGATCTTCCGTCTGGCTGAACAAATGGCACAGGCCAGTGCCGAAGAGTGTGTGATGGTTGGCGATACCTATGAAAGTGATATTGAAGGGGCCATGAACGCGGGCTGGCAGGCTATTTATTATACAAAGATGCCGGTAGATGGTTTTGAGGGACGGGTAATAAGAAAGCTGGGTGAGTTGCTGGAGATCTTATAAACTCAATAAACCTTCTCCCCGTCAATAAAGGTTGCCAGCACCCGGGTCTGCAGAATCTCCTTTTCTTCACAGGTCATAATATCCCTGTCGATAATGATAAAATCTGCCGCCTTGTTTTTTTCAAGACTGCCTTTTTTATGGTCTTCAAAAATTGCGTACGAAGCCCATATAGTCATGCCACGCAGGGCCTGCTCCCTTGAAAGCGCCTCGCCTGCATAAAATCCTCCTTCAGGAAAGTTGTCCTTGTCTTTTCTGCTTACCGCGGCGTAAAACGTCTTAAAGGGTGAAATGTCCTCTACCGGAAAATCGGTGCCCAGTGGCAGTATGCCGGCGCTCCTCAATAATTTCCGATAAGCGTATGCGTTTTCTGTTCGCTCTTTTCCCAGCCTTTCTTCTGCCCAGTACATATCGCTGGTGGCATGTGTTGGCTGAACCGATGGAATTACGCCCAGATCTCCAAACAAATGAAAGTCGCGTTCATTCACCACCTGCGCGTGTTCAATCCGCCAGCGTTTATTAGATTTTCCCTGTAAAACCCTTCCATAAATATTCAGCATAGCACGATTTGCACTGTCGCCTATGGCGTGGGTACAAAGCTGCAAATTTGAATTGACCAGTTTTTGCGCAACATCAGCCAGGTAATTGTGATCGCGCAGCATAAAACCAAACCAGTTTTTTTTGTCGTGGTAAGGACTTAGCAGACAGGCACCCCTGCTGCCCAGCGCCCCATCGGCATAGAGCTTAAAACCTCCCACGGTAAAGCTTCCGTTCCTGTAAACGCCTTTTTTAAGCCACTTCTCATAGTACGCGGGCTCATCACTAAGAAAAGCGAATACTTTTATTTTCAGCCGCCCTTCTTCCAGTTCTTTGTCTACGAGCTGAGCTGTATGCTCGGTAATGCCGCAGTCCTGCACCTGTGTGAGGCCATAACTAAAACAGGTTTGCTGGGCTTTTAAATAATAAGCAGTGGCCAGACTGTCGCTGATCGGCGGCACTATTCTGTCAACAAGGTCCATGGCATTATCAATCAGCAAACCTGTAAGTTCTCCTTCTTTAAGCTGTACTTCTCCGCCCTTTACTTTTGTTTTTTTTGTAATCCCCGCAAGATCAAGGGCGGTCTGGTTAACCAGGGCAGCGTGACCGTCAATTCTTTTCAGAAAAACCGGTCTGTCAGGAAACAACCTGTCAAGTG
>JAEZDS010000233.1 GCA_023433205.1 Bacteroidota bacterium | reverse complement strand
GTGGTATAGTCCTTCGTCAATCTTCATTTTACCGCTATTTTCTTTTGCTTTGAGCTGAACCTTAAAAACATCATCTACAAAAACGTTAAACAGAAATGTTGATTTGTTCGTTACGATTAGCCAGCCAAACTTCTCTTTTTCACATTCCGGTTTTTTAAAGATTTTCCCGCAACTAAAAAAAACGAGGCAATGAACCAGCAGTACAGTAAATTTTTTAATTGCTGGCGTGCGGAGGATAAAACCGAATTTTTTCATTTTTAAATCTGAACGGGAGATTATTGAATAGGTCCACAGAGAATAGTCCGGGAGGGCATAGTTTTTACTAAATTTACTATTGCACTGACGATTTCAAAAACCTATTTCCCATCTATATAAAAAGTGTCGGTGCAGGAAATGCTGCTAAGGTTCTCACCTGATTTTATCAGATTTACAATGATCTCGTTGTTGCCGTTGTTGTTCACATCCTTTATTGTGAGTGGCTGCAGGTGAGTAAGGACTTCATTGTTTTCGCTGCAGCGGATCCCGCGGAAATTATCAGATACTTTTTTCTCTTCGAATTTTCTTTTTGATACGGAGATCAGGGCATAAAGTGTTGAACCATCTTCTACAGCGTTCTCAAATAAAAAGTCAGGAATATTATCGTTATTCAGTTCGGTTTGAACGATCGTATCAAACAGTCCATCGGGAGTGGTCCAGTACAAAAGCTGTCGTTTGTTATAATACATGGAAAGTGTGGCTCCTGAGTCGGAATCGGTTGATACAAACCTGTAGTTGCCAAAGACCTTTTCTTTTGGTGGCGTATCAGAGCTTTGAGGGGTGGTAGTAGTACTGAAAGAAAACAACAACAGCAGAGAAAAAATGTAAAGGAGATTTTTCATAGTAGCGTGATTTTAAGGGAGTAAAGTTAACAGAATAATTTTTGGGCGGGGAAGAGCGGCGGTGCCTTCGACGAGCTCAGGCACCGGTGGATCGGTAGCGGTGCCTTCGAAAAGCTCAAGCACCGGCGGATCGGTAGCGGTGCCTTCGGAAAGCTCAGGCACCGGTGGATCGGTAGCGGTGCCTTCGACGAGCTCAGGCACTGATGGATCGGTAGCGGTGCCTTCGAAAAGCTCAGGCACCGGCGGATCTGCTGCAGGGATAGCTAGACATCTTTTCTATTCATGTATGCTTTCGCAAGAGCAGGAAGGAGATGCGGTTCGCCATTTATCAGTGCTTCTTTCTTTTTTCTGCTCCATTTTTGCACCTGCTTTTCTCTATAAAATGCATGGTCTATTCTATCATAAATTTCATAATATACGAGCTTCAAGGGCAGACGTTTTTTTGTGTGGTTTGCACCACAACCGGCCTGGTGTTCTGCAATACGTTTTTCCAGGTTGATTGTACTGCCTGTGTAATAGCTGCCATCGCAGCATAAAAGTATGTACATATATCCAATCATATTTATATGAAGACGGAAAGGGCTGCCTTCGACGGGCTCAGGTAGGCCTTACCTGGGAACCACCGGGGGCGCCATACTCCGGTGACTGAGCTTGTCGAAGTTACCGGAGTATGGTGCTGAGCAATGGCGTTCGGGCCGTCTTCGACAGGCTGCCCTCGACGGGCTCAGGCAGCCCTCGCGCTTGGGTACACCTCTTGCAGCGTAAATATAATTCCACGTCACTAAAAATACTTTTTAAGAAGGGATCACAGGAATAAATGTATAAAATTTTTAATGGCTCATGATTCAACCACTATTGCCACTATTGCTTGTCCCTTATTCTTTGGTGATGTTATCAAATGCCGTGCTGGACACCGGCACGAAAGGGTAAAAAGCTTGTTAAAATGAAATATTACATCCCTATTTCTTATTCCACCACCATCAGCTGCATTCCCAGGTACATCACAATAAGCAATCACAATCTCTCCGAACCTGATTGTCCGTTATTTGTTGGGCGGGTAAAATGTAGATTACTCAATGCTTCTCCCTGAGAGTTCTGCTGTTCGAGGGTCCAGTTATCGGTAACTGTTGTCTCAAGCCACACTTTCCCCGATTTTCTGAAAACCTGCACATTCAAGCCATACCGTTCCCTGAACTGCTGCTCAAGTTCCGCTACGGTCATTTCGGGTTTAATATTAACATGACCTTTATTTTTTACAGTGCGGTATTCACCAATGGTCTGCGCATTTGTTTTCATAAGGCCCCTGGCTGTTCCATGACCTACCTGGTGGGGACGGGAGAAAAATTCAAGTTTTAAATAGGGAAACTCCGCAGAGAATTGTTCCTGCAGCTGCTCTACTTTTCCGGTATCGCTTATTACAATCTTCATGTTATCGTTAGCTTAACAGCTGTTACGGTTGGGCATACCTTGTTTCAAGCGTATCCGGCGCTGTATGTTCACAAAGATATTCCACCGGCTTTTAGATGCGGCTGATGCAAGTCACTGTCGTCACTGATTATTCTCAGAGATAAAAACTGACTTCTGTCAGTTCCAGAACTGAGCAATCTCAGCTTATTACAGCAATAAGATGGCATCTTTGTATCTGCTACATGTACTTCCCGAATGAAAATTTACGAGGCTGATCACTTGCAGACACAAAGTCTTAACGCGCTCTTTGAGTATGCCACCGAGGGGATCATTATCACAAACGGTAAAGGAGTAATAAGCAGGGCCAACCCCAGCAGCGAGCGGCTGTTCGGTTACGAAAGGGGCAGTCTCAGAGGCCGCGTTATTGAAGACCTGGTACCCCGTCGTTTTTCAGAAAGTCACAAACACAGCCGGGCTCTGTTTCTTGAACAGCCGCACGCCCGCGCTATGGGTAAAGGTATTACCTTGTACGGCAGGCGCAGGGACGATTCTGAGTTTCCGGTTGAGATCAGCCTGTCATTTTTCCAGCAGGATGGTGAAACAATGGTAATAGCGTTTATTATCGACATTACAGAGAGAAAAAGGCAGGAAGAGAACATCATCAGGCTAAACCAGGAGCTTGAACGCAAGGTGGAAGAACGGACCAAGGTGCTTCAGGAGGCGCTGATAGAAATTGAAAATTCCAGACAGCAGCTTAGTCTGGCACTGGAGTCGCAGAAAGAGCTGAACGATATGAAATCGCGGTTTGTTACAATGGCCTCACATGAGTTCCGCACGCCGCTCAGTACCGTCCTGTCATCTACCTCTCTGATCAATAAATACAACGAAGGGCAAAATGCAGAAAAAATAAATAAACATGTTCAACGGATCAAATCAGCGGTAACAAACATGACGCTTATTTTAAATGATTTTCTCTCGGCTGAGAAACTTGAAGAAGGCAAGGTAAATCTGAGGAAAGAGGACGTTGATCTGCAGCTGCTTGCGCAGGAAGTTCTGAATGACATTCAGGGGATCCTGAAGAATGGTCAGCAGGTTGATTATTCCCACCAGGGAGAAACAATAGCGCACCTTGACAAACTGATGACAAGGAATATTTTTCTGAACCTTGTTTCTAATGCCATTAAATTTTCCGGTGAAGATTCTGTAATAGTGTTGAGGACTGAAATTTCTCCGGATGAGGTTTACATTTCGGTGGCCGATCAGGGTATTGGTATTCCTGAGGAAGAGCAGGTACACCTTTTTGAGCGGTTCTTTCGTGCCAGAAATGTCACCAATATCCAGGGAACAGGACTGGGACTGAATATTGTTGCCAAATATCTCGAGAGTATGAAAGGCAGTATTGATTTTAAGAGCGTGCTGAATAAAGGAACAGTTTTTGAGGTTAGAATTCCCCGGGAACAGCAGGTGTTTCTGGAAAGCGGTAACCACCAGTTTAACCACACAATACCATAAATTATGAAAGAAATGCTTTGAAGCAACGCTTTATTTGTGACTTGTGTTTTTGAGCATTATCTTTCCGTACTAATAAACGATTGTCCGTTGTATCTATGAACAAGTTCAGAACTGGCCTCTGGCTGCGTATTGCTATTCTCAACCTTTTTATTGTTGCTTTGCTGGGGACGCTGATGCGTTATAAGATTGGTTTTGCTTTTCCCTGGTTCGATCAGAAACATCTGCAGCACGCACATTCACATTTCGCTTTTATTGGTTGGGTTACACATCTGCTTTATGTGCTGATGGTGCATGCGCTGGCAAGAAATAATCCTTTGCTGAAGGTGAACAAGTATATGTGGCTGGTTATTGCCAACCTGCTGAGCGCCTACGGAATGTTGTTTTCATTCGCGGCGCAGGGGTATAAATTGGTGTCAATAATTCTGCTTTGCGTTTCTGTGGCTGTTTCGTACATCTTTTCAGTTTATATGTTTTCCGACCTCAGGAAAACAGGAGACAAACCTTACAGGAGTTGGTTTACGGCGGCCTTATGGTTCAATATCATCTCTTCACTGGGTACCTTTTCTCTCGGATATATGATGGCAACACATAATTTTGACAGCAAGATCCATCTGGCTTCACTCTATTATTATCTGCACTTTCAATACAATGGATTTTTCTTTTTCGCATGCATGGGATTGCTTATTAACCGTTTTCAGCAGATTTTGCCGGGATTCAAAGCAGACAACCGGATATTCTGGCTGTTTTTTTTCTCCTGTATCCCTGCTTACTTTCTTTCGGTATTGTGGATGAAGATCTCTGCCTGGGTGTATGTGCTGGTGGTGATTTCTGCTATAGCTCAGGTATGGGCATGGGTAATGTTTCTGAGAGACATCAAAAAAGCCGGTTCCTTCATCCGCAAAGGCATAAAACTTGGCTACACGCTTTTGCTTATTGTAGGACTCGCGTTAAGCGTTAAATTTTTGTTGCAGCTGGGCTCCGTTGTGCCGGTAGTGAGCAAAATGGCTTTTGGTTTCCGGTCAGTGATCATCGCCTATCTGCACCTCATCCTTCTGGCGATCATTTCGGTTTTTCTGATCACCTACCTGTACCTCTTTCACTTCCTCCGTATAAATCGTACTGCAACAGTTGCGGTTGTGTTGTTTGTGCTGGGAGTGTACCTGAATGAACTGATCCTGGGCGTTCAGGGCATCGCTTCTTTTTCATATACCATCATCCCTTTTACAAACGAATCGCTTTTCGGCGCTTCAGCACTGATCCTCCTGAGCATGGGGCTGTTGTTTATTTCTCAGTGGGGAGGAACAGCCATTACTTCTCCGGCGGAGGACAAAAAGTAATCGCAACTGCAGCTGGCGGGTAAATTGCGAACTGCGCCGGCTGATCCTGAAAAAAAATGCGGATCAGTGCATTGTCTGATCCGCATCACAGGTGTGATTTAACGTAGGCTATTTACGGCACCACGCAAACATCATTACTACAAAATTGCTCACCCGCTGAATCCTGGGCCAGTGCCACAAATGAAACAGGCCTTATCTGCTCAGCAAGTGTTTCATAATGTTCTCTGCTGATTGCTTCATAGGGCATTTGGGCGTAAGCTCCGTTCTCAAGTTTAGGAAGAAAACTAATGGACTTGAGATCGTACTTAAAGTATTCAAGCACGGTACCTATCTGGCTTTTCTCTTCAGGGCGCACCGTTACAGTACACGACACCTGGTTGTCTGACCAGTATTTCTGCAGAAAAACAGCCAGGGCCACCTGTTCCCAGATGCTCACGTCTTTCAGACTTTTGCCTTCTGTGTGAACCGGAAATTCAACAACGAGGGATGAAGGGTCAACTACATCGTCCTCGATTTTTAATCCGGCCTCTTTTATGGCAGGCACCAGTTCTGAGGTTTTGGCCAGACGCACGCGCCTGATGTAATAATTGAATTCAGGAAAATGACAGCCGGGATTAACGCCCGCGAGCAGACTAACGGTGCCGCTTGGTTTTACACTGGTTGTTTTGATACTTCTCGGTACGCACAGCCACGAAGAGTAGATCTCATCCCAGCGCTGGATCTCGTGGTAGCCGGCGTCGAGCCAGTTCCTAAGCGTTTCCAGTGGTCGTCTGCTGATAAAGTTGGTGACGCCCGATACTGATGTGCCTATCCTGCGGTTGCGTTTCTGCACCCGGTTGGTCTCGGCCCAGGTGGTATTTACCAGGGTGGCAGTTTTGCCTAGTAAATAGGCGAATTTTAATGTTCTGAGGTAGTCTTCTTTTGACTCTGCCCGTGAAGGGAAAGTTTCTATAAGACAACATAGTTCGTATGACTCAAGGGTTTGTTCACCGCAGGGATTTGTTCCCATTGCCTTGCTGTCTTTATGGTCAGCGGGGTCACTCATTCTTGAAAATGCTCTGATGTTGTCCATAAACACATAGCCGGGCTCTCCGTTAATGGCAGTTTGCGCGGCAACTTCCGCGAAATCGGTTTCGGAATTTACTTTAACGCTGTTGTTTGAAGCCCAGCCCCAGGCAGCCCGGTGCGCCATTTTTCCCTCGTACTTTTGTTCATTGCTGTTCCATGCATAATCTTTGAGTTTTCTGTACTCGTCATTATTCACGGCACCCAGTGCGATCTGCGCAGTACGCCTAACGTTTCCGGCTACAACACATTGCCCAATCATATTCATTATGTCGGCAATGGCGGTTATACTGATGTGTTTGCCGTTGAGTTTGTTTAAAACAAGCCTTATCTGTTCGTGAAGTTTTATGAGTGGCTCCGGGCCTGATGAAACACCGCCAAAACCCTGTATGGTGGCGCCGGCGGGCCTGATCTTACTGTAATCGAATTTTACGCCGCAAGGTTTATTGAATCCGAAATGACGGGCAAAGAAGCTGAACAATAAACGCTCAACGCTGCTTACCCAGCCTTCCCGGGAATCGGGAATCTGGTATAGCTCCTCTTCGCTGTCCTGTTTGTTTACCTCCACACTTCCGGCACCTTCCACGTCAAAACCAACGCCAACACCCACCATGCTCATGTCCATCATAAAGATGAATGGTTTTACCGCTTCCTCGATGTTGACCGACATTTTGTTGGTTGAGACAAAGGCGCAGTTAAAAAGCGCTTGTCCAACTTTTTTACTGTGGATGGTTGGAGTGCCCAGAGCCCATAACATACGACCCGGGGGGAGGAATTTCATTTTAAAAATACGGTCGTACATCTCCTGCGCCGACCGCTGACCTTTTCTGTTGTTCCAGCCAAGTTCATTACTTAGAATGTGATCCTTCTGCAATGAATACGCGCCTTCTACGACGCGACGCACGGTTTCAAACCATTGTTCATTAGTTCCATCGTCTTTCAATCGGGAATAGGTGCGGTAGTAAGTGAGCAGACCCAGGCCGTTATAACCGAACCCAGGATCAACACCCTTGTATTGCGCTACAAAATCATCATCTAATTTAAAACTCAGCATATATTTTATTTTTTGTGGTGAAATAAATGATTAACAAAATACTCAGATTGCGCAGGAGGTAGGATTCAGCTCCGCTTCAAGTGCAATAGCTTTAGGAAAGAGGATATTGTTCTCAAGGTGAATATGTAAATGCAGGTCCTGTTCAAATTCCTTCAGTAGCGCATAAGTTACCCGATATGTGTTGCAGGCTTCGGCAGGTGGCGTATAGTTGTTGCTCAGGGTTGCTATCTTCTCAAAACGCTCTCCTTCAACGGTGTGTTCGTGTTTCATCATGGCTATTGGATTTTCAACAGTGCCAAAATGCGGAGCGCTGAGCTTATCGGTTGTGGTCACCATTTTACGGATGAAGGGGAACAGCACGAGCTCTTCTTTTTTCATGTGGGCGGCCAGTGCGCCGGCGCATTCCATAAATTCATCGTGTATCTCGTAAAGTTCGGGATGCGCAGCACCATGCACCGAACTCACTTTGGTAAGGTACTTTTTTATGACCTCCGTTTTTTCAGTTACGTAGCGGTGGTGTTTTTTTTCAATATAGTCAGCCAGCAGATCGAGCGGCCAGGCATTATAACTGTCAGCCGGCGTACTAACTGAATCTTTAATGGCATTCAGATCATTCAGCAACTTTCCCTGATCGATCTTCTTTTTGTCGCATACTTCTTGTATGGTTTGATTTCCCTTGCAGCAAAAATCGATCTTGTAGTTTGAAAATACTTCTGCGGTACGATAATCAAGTGCTACCAGCTCTCCGATTACATTGTTTTCTGTGATAGTCATTTTTCTGTTTTTTTATATTAGTTAAAAATTAAGACAAGTGGTTCCTTCTTTAAGACCGGCGCACATCTCATACAGACTGGTGTTTTCAAGCATTGAGCGGATGCCGGCTTTAATGTGTTTATACTGATCGTGTACCGGGCAGGGATGTGTCTGCGAACAGGTTTTGAGCCCCAGCACGCAGATGTTGGTATTAAAACCTCCGTCTATGGCTGTCACAATGTCTTCCAGTTTAAGGCGGTGCATTCTCGATTTCTCAATCGTAAATCCTCCGGCTGCTCCCTTTATTGAAAGAACGATCCCTTTACGTACAAGTGTCTGAAGAATTTTGGAAGTGTAGGCTTCCGGAGATGCTATTTCAGCCGCAATTTCCCGCAGACTGCTTCGCCTGTTATCCATTGCCTGGAGACCGATGTGGATCGTTGCCCTGATCCCGTATTCACATGCTTTTGAAAATATCATAACCGCTGAAGTACAAAGATACAGCGGTTTTCAGGATATCGGATAAAAAGGTCCGGTTTGTTATTCACAACAAATGGTAAAGAGATTTTTTCGGGTTTATAGTCAGTGATTTAGCTCAGGCACATGATTTAGATCATAAGTGTCTCTCTTAATACCAGCTAAGTTTACCGGTTCAATGAAAAAGAAAATCAGTGATTTTGGGCGGGAAACAGAGGTGGTAAGCCGCGTAGTTGTGTGCCCTGACGATACCAACCCCATGGGATTACTAAAAGGCGGAAGGCTGCTTCAATGGATGGACAATGTGTCCGCTATCTGCGCGCAATCTTTTTCGGGACTTGTTTGTGTAACAGCTTTTATGAACAATGTAAAATTTCTACGTCCGGCCAGAAACGGAGAAATGATCACGATTAAAGCGAAGGTTAAACGAACGTTTAATACCTCTATGGAAATTTATGTAGAGGCCTGGAGCAGGGAGGTGGGGTCTGATAAAGATCTGCTTATTAATGAAGGTGATTTTACTTTTGTGGCCATAAACAGTGAAGGCCGGCCGGTGCAGGTGCCTGCACTTTGATAAGCTTTTGATACAAACAGAAATCAGATTTGAATGATGAAGGACTTTGTGAGGGTCAGCCGGGTACCGCCGGCCATAAGCATGTTTTTATCGGTAGCGCGTATTGCTACTGTGTGTTTTACCGATAATGGCGCGCCGCACTGTATCAATTGTTTTTTTGCTTTCGATCCTGATTCGAATTGTCTGATCTTTAAGTCGCGCCGCGGTACAGGTCACGACCGGTTTGTTTTTGAAGGAGCCAGGGTGGCAGGAACAATTTTGCCAGACGTGTTGAAGATAAGTAGTTTAAAAGGTTTGCAGTTCAAAGGTGAGACCATGGCAGAAAAAGATGTGGCTGAAATGGATCTTAAACGGACCTACTCCCGGCGTTTTCCTTTTACAAAGCTGCTTCCGGGGTACTGCTGGGCTGTAAAGCTTCATTACATGAAATTTTCCGACAATTCAAAAGGCTTTGGCAATAAAACACTATGGCTTGCTGGCACAGAGGAAGTAACTCACTGATTATTTTTTCAATTCTCCGCAAGAAGCTCAGCTAAACTTAATGAGTGCGGCCAGCAGCGTTGCAACGCCTGCGATGTATGACAAGGCCATGGCTTTTAATCCTATTGAGATATGTTTTTCGGGATCAATACCTCTGCCACTGATGTACCAGGAGAGCAGGATGGTAATCAGCAGCCATAATCCTCCTGCCAAAATATAAATGAACATTGCTAATAGTGAAAAAGTGAATTTATCTGCTGTTTCCTGCGCTGCAATTCTTTTTCAAGGTAAATGAGTTCCTTTGAAAGCTGTCCGCCTACTGAGGTGTTCTCTTCTGCACGCCTGATAAGGTAAGGCACTGCCTTTTTTACCTCTCCGTATGGAATGTATTTTGAGGCGCTGTATCCACGTGCCGCCAGGTTGAAGGTTAGATTGTCGCTCATGCCATAAAGTTGTGAGAATTTCACTTTTTGCTGATGATCATGGATGTTCAGCCTGCTGATAAGTTCTGCCGCAAGTAAGTTGCTTTGTTCGTTGTGGCTGGCAATGCAGGTGTATACGTTTGATGAATGCTCAAGGCATAGCCGGAGCGCCTGATCAAATGCCCTGTCGGTACTCTGTTTGTCTGGATGAACAGGGCTGATCCTGCCTTCTTGTGCAGCGAGTAATCTTTCCTTTTCTACATAAGCGCCGCGTACCAGTTTAATGCCTGGATTAAAACTGAGGATCTCTGCTTCAGCGATCAGATTTTTGATGTAGGGCAACCTGTCTGTAAGGTACATCTGCACAGTATTGAACACGATCGCTTTTTTGCGGTTATATTTCTGCATCATCTGGCCGGCTACTCTGTCGAAAACATCCTGGGTACTACGTTCTTCGGCGTCGAGATATAGTATGATACCGGCCTCAAAGCAGTGTTTGCAGATAGTGTCAACCCTCGTAATAAATTTCTCATACCTGGCTTGATCGAACTTGTTGTGCGTGTCGGACACGCTATTATTGATCTTTTCAAGCCACACGGTATCTTCCAGTCCCGACAACTTTACGCTGATGGCGTTGCCTGGGGCTTTTTGAGCCAGTAGCCGGATGTTAGCGGTAATTACTTCGCAGTTGTAGTTAAAAACGGCCTCGGTCTTTTCACCTTCTGACACGTAGTCGAGTACAGCGGTTACATTATACTCTTCCAGCTCTTTGATCGTTTTAATGGCTTCACTGATGTTTTCTCCGGCGCAAAAAACTTTGAAGATGCTGCTTTTTATGAGCCACTGAACCGGTATATTGTTTCTAAGACACCATTCAGTGATGGCTGAGAGTGTTTTTACCAGCCAGGGTTTCTGCAATAACAGGAAAATATAATAGGTGAAGCGCAGGTCTTTTAAGGACTTGTACCGGAAGGCATTTCTGAAGTCATGCACGTTTACGTTCGTGTTTTCCTGCAATGTCGATGGCTTGTTCATGGTTCTTTAGTTTAATGATCTTTGTTCCGGTATTTTCTGTCTTCCAGTCGCACATAAAGTATCTTTTCAGCAGCGCGAAACATAAGCCGCCAAGCGCCAACATGAGAAGTATACCCGCGAAAACAAAAAGATAAAAGGCCGGCTGCAGCTGCATCATCATGTTGCGGAATGGCACCTGGCGATCACTCATCTGCCATATTCCTTTTCCAATACCAGCTACGTTAAGTGCAAGGAAAAATATCAGCAGACTTCCCTGAGCCATCCAGAACAATTTGTTGAGACGCGGTTTCCAGCCTGCACTTTCACAGTTTCCCTTAAAGAATTCGAAGCAGGCTGCCAGCATTATCATGGTATTAATGCCAATGGTTGTGCCCATTGCGTGCGCTACTGTTACGTGAGTGCCGTGCGTGTAAATATTTAAAGCGGGGATTGACATCAGCAGGCCCTGGCCAAGGTTTATAAAGACCCACACATCAGCTGCAAGAAGAAAAAGATAGGGATACCTGTGAAGATATTTTTGCGCCTCAGTAACTGCGGATTTCCAGGTGTAAACAATCCTTGCGAAGATTATCCATTCGGTCATACTCACCCCGTAAGCAATGTACCTCACGTAATTTTCTGTTGGAAGGGTGTAGATATGGTGTCCCCAGTTGAACATAAGATTAAAAAGCCCGAGAAAGTACATGCCAAAAGCCAGACGGCTGTTGCCTGTTGAGCTATCGTTTCTGATGCGGTCCATCAGGAAGAAAGCAGTACCGTAAAGCAGCTGATTCCACGATCCTACCAGCGATCCATTAACTTTCCACTGAATGGTCATGTCGGTAACAAAATGATCTCTGAAGTAGGGCAGAAGCCACAGATAGTTTTCTATAAATGTGAAGAAGAAAAAAACCACACCGGTCATCCACATCCACATGTAAACAGGCCATTTTCTGTAACCCTTTACCATTCTGAAAAAATTCACGATAAAGAGCAGCCAGGCAGCAGCAAGCGGCAGGGCCCACACAGGATCAAACTCCCAGTATTCGCGCCCCCCGAACTTTCCCGTGAAGTATGAGTAATAGATGCCGGCTCCGGCAACTATCCACAGTAACCACTGGAACACCGCAGTTATTCCTGGTTTTTTGCCTGTGATCTTTTCCAGTGCAGAATACACTGCTCCGGTGGCGCCCATCAGTATCCAGAACATCACCGAAGTTACATGCATGGGTCTGAGCGCTGAAAATCCTATACTTTCACGAAAGAGCTGGGGGAAAATGTACACCTGACTTGAAAGCACACCTAATAGAAGGCCACCGGCCAGCATTACTAGCGCTGTAGCCATAAACAACCTGCCGGTATGGATGTTCAGCATTCTCATTGTTTCTCTATCATGCCGCTGTAATTTATTCTGAAGCTGCGCGGATCGGCATTACCGCTTTGATCGGCCGATTTGAGAAATTGCAGCAGACTTTTTTCTTCAGCCTCGGTGAGTGTGAAGGAAGGCATCTGCATATTTCCTGCTCGTACCATGCCTATAATATATGCGGGGCCTTTTCCTTTTTCTGAATATATATTGGTGAGGTCTGGCCCCAGGTAGCCACCCAAACCATAAAGCTGGTGACAACTCTGGCAGTTGTATTTCTGCCAGATAAGTTTTCCTTCACCGGCAACTGAATTTTCTGAATGGGCTGTGATATCTGCTCTGTAAGGCACTGTATAGATGCTGAAACTGAAAAGCAGGTACAAAACACAGAGCAGGGTAAATATGCTGATTGAGGTCTTCATTTTAGTATCACCATGTTAATTCGCCCGTTGTTGCCTTTGGAAAAAGGGCATAAAGCGATTCCCGACAGGCCTGCAGCTGTGAACGCATCTGGTCACGCACAGCTGTAAATTTCTGCATAAGGGGAACAAGCTCTTCATAATAACTTATACCGGAAAGCAGGTTTGCCCTGAAGTTGTTGAATGATCTGATTTGTTTTTCACTGAGCGCTGAGCCGGCTTTGCTGATCTCGTTGCCCAGATATTTAATGTACAGGCTCAGTTCATTTATGAAAAGATGTGGCCTGGGCACATTGTTGAGAATATTTGTTCTTCCATAAATGTGGTCAACCATCTGTCTTAATGAAGAAATACCCGAAAAATATGCGAGATTGGGTCCGGGACAAATTGTTACTGCGCTAAGTTTGTGTGCCGGTTTTTTATTATTTGCCAGAATAGCCGAGGCCCCAAGCCCTTCGCAAAGACAGTCTTTTTCTGTGATCTCTTCTGTGAGGATTGCGATCTCTGACTCACTTTTGCCTGAACTGTTTAGTTGTTTTATTTTCTGATCCTGGTATTCACGCGAGGCGGTGCAGATCGACTTCTCTGAAAATTCAGTGTTAAAGGCCAGGAATTTTTTATAGCAGGGACTGCCGGGTCTGTTCTTACTGATCCTTAATTTTCGCTGGGCCTCAGAGGTGCTTTTTCTGAAGTTGTTGAAGGGGATTCCCAATGGCGAAGCATTACTGAGATAGTAGTCAGAAGGAATGGCTTCAGACAGGTCAGTAAGTGTTTTCTCGTCTACACTGGTGGCTTCGGGTACAAGTAAAAACGGACTTCCCCAGCCTGTTGCGTCAAGTTTGTAGTGTTGCAGGAGAAATTCATTTTCGTGACCGGTGCCAATGCCGCCCTGCACCGTTGTTTTTTGTTGAGGCATCTCTGTATTTTGAATGCCTTTTTTTTCAAGTGCCTCACGATAAATAGTGTACAGTTCCATAACAAGCTCCGTACGTTTGTCGCGAAATTCGGCCAGGATCGGCCCCAGCAGCAATCCCTCAGTGGCAAAGGCATGGCCGCCGCAGTTCAGTCCTGATTCAATTCTGAATTCTGTGACCCATAAGCCTTTTTTTGCGAGGAATTTTCCCTGGATGAGAGCGGAACGATAATCGCTCACTTTTATGATGATCTTTTTTTTTGCAGGTGTATTCTTCGATGGGAAGAAGTCGGTAAAATTTTCGCAATAGCTGTATAAACGGGGGTTGAGTCCGGCTGAGAAGATTACGGATGAGGTCAGCTTGCTGTTTGCGAAACCGCGGAGGGCACTCATCGCGTCGGAGTATTCAGGAGGTAGTTCGTTTCCGGCAGAATCAAAGTTCGTTCTGTCAACCTTGGTCATGATGTTTACGTCAATGGCTCCGGCTTTTATGGTGGATCGCAGAACCTTTTCGGTTTCCTCTCTTTGCGTGCCGGATAGATGCCATAGTTCTTCAAAAACAGTTTTTATGTGAGAGGCGGCCGGCAGCATTTCGAAATATTTACAGATGCTGTTGCCGGGAATAAAGTCTTCCTTGCTGAGCCTGGCTGTATTTTCCTGTACCAGATCGGCCAGCAGATCAAGATACGTAGTTATACGCTGAGCCCGGTGATCTGCGTTGCTCTGGTGAACAGGAACAAAAGGCCTGTTTTCTTTTTCGCACAGTATTTCCCGCATTTTCTCAAGCAGCTGGTCTTCAATAACCGATAGAGCCGATGAAATGCCGAAATGCGCTACTTTGTATGGGGTATCAATTGTAAAGGCGAGCCCCATTACTGGGATGTGGAATTGATGTGGTTCAGATAATGGCATTATTGAATTTTATGCTCCAAAGGTAGGCTGTGTAATAAATCGGACAAAATAGTCCGGGATAATATATATCAGTTCAACTTATGACCTAAGTCATGAAATTTAATTTAAACTATACCGTTCTTTGCGTTCATAATCAACTAACCATGAAAACACTAAACGCCACCCTTATCGCACTGCTTCTAGTTACTGGTATCAGCTGCACACAAAATGAAAATGCACATAGCGGCAACACTGATGCCGAAGTTGCTCAGCAGCATGTTGGACAATCCGGCGTGCAGGACTCAGAATCGAGTCCCAATATTGTACAGGTTGCGGTGGGAAGCAAAGACCATAGCACGCTGGTAACGGCTGTGAAGAAGGCCGAGCTGGTAGATGCATTGAGCAATGCCGGACCCTTTACTGTTTTTGCGCCGGTAAATGCCGCTTTTGATAAACTTGAAGCTGGTACAGTAGAAAACCTTTTAAAGCCAGAAAACAAGGATGCGCTTTCAAATATTCTTGAGTACCACGTTTCACTGGGTGTTTATAAACCTGAAGCGCTTACTGATGGCAAGGTGTTAGGTCAGGTAAATGGCGGAAATATTAAGATCAGTAATGAGAACGGAGAGATCGTTGTAAACGGGTCGGCGAAGGTTGTTGGCACTGTAATGGCCTCTAATGGCATCATTCATGTGATTGACGG
>JAEZDS010000044.1 GCA_023433205.1 Bacteroidota bacterium | reverse complement strand
GGGCCAAAAACCGGCTTGTCGGCATCGGCAGGTTTTTGCTGGCCTTTAGGTCGGTAAAATGAGTGGCCACTTACGCAGATACTGCTGGCACGACCGTGATAGCCCACCGGAAGGTGTTTCCAGTTGGGCAGCAGCGCGTTTGCAGGATCCCTGAACATGGTTCCCACATTTGTAGCATGATCAATGCTGCTGTAAAAATCGGTGTAATCCCCTACCCTCACAGGCATCAGCATCTTTACGGCATCCATTTTTTTGAATACCCTGTTAAACATCTCCTGATTAGAAGCAAAAGGCGAATCCTTATCACAGAGCATTTTAATGATTGCGGTTCTTACGGCCGTGGTTGTTTTTTTTCCAAGACTGATAAACGCATTAAGAAATTCGGCCTCAAGCACATTTCTGTCAACTTCAATAAAATACTCAGCAGCGAGTTCATAAAGATCAATTATATAATCTCCTATTGCCGAACACACACGGTGCGGAACCTGTTTATTACTGTAAATACCAAATGGTATGTTGTAAACAGAAAAATCGCTCTGCTGATCTACTTCAAGCCAGGTGGATAAGATGTTCTTAGTCATTGTGCTTAAATGTATTTAGTAGTTTCTCAAATTCGCCGATGATCGGATTTGTTCCCTGATCCATTGTCTTGATCTTCGTCAGTAGCTGCGTGATCTCGCCCTGCGATGGTTTGTTTTCCATTTCATCAATCACAGTAAGGGCTTCCATGGCTACTTCAAAAGGTGAATTAAGTATAAGCTCGCCAAAAAAAACAAAATAGGACGAGAAATCCAGTCCGCTTTCCCAGCAGGCTGCTGCAAGTTTCTGTTTTTGCCGGTGATCATTGGCCTGTTCTATAGCCTGAACAAGCATTTTCTGCGCTTTCTGCTCTTTCAGCGCAAGAAAAAGGGCCTCGTTGTCGGCCCGTGTATTCCCCGGCTCCAGAAGATCTTCAATAAGATCGGCGGTAGTATTTTCTTTTTTCGAAAAACCCTCACGATCAATAATTAGTGTGTTGTACTGTGATTTATCGAACAACTTTTCAGGATCGATCCCATCACTTAATTCATCAAGTATCATAACTAAAGTAACTGACTGATTACTGATTCAACATTTATTCCTTCAGCCTCGGCTTTATAATTCAACACAATGCGGTGGCGAAGAATGGGTTCGGCAATTGCTTTCACATCCTCAATATCGGGACTGTATTTACCTTTGATTGCGGCGTGGCATTTGGCACCAATTATCAGGTACTGAGATGCGCGCGGACCCGCACCCCACTGCAGGTATTTTTTACTAAGCTCTGAACTGTATTCACCCGTGAGCCGGGTTTTGTTTACGAGTTTTACCGCGTATTCAATAACATTGTCGGCCACCGGAAGTTTCCTCACCAGATCCTGAAAAAAGATGATCTCTTCGGCACTCAGTACTTTGTTCACCTTTACCTCACCGCCCGCCGTTGTTTTTTTCACCACTTCCAGTTCTTCCTCAAAGCTGGGATAATCAAGCCATACGTTAAACATAAAGCGGTCGAGTTGGGCCTCAGGCAGAGGGTAAGTACCTTCCTGCTCAATGGGATTTTGAGTGGCCAGAACAAAAAACGGATTATCGAGCGGATACTTTCTTCCTGCTGCGGTAACCTGTTTCTCCTGCATAGCCTCAAGCAGTGCCGCCTGGGTTTTGGGCGGTGTACGGTTAATCTCGTCGGCCAGGATCACATTAGAAAAGAGTGGACCTTTTATAAACTTAAAATTACGGTGCTCATCAAGCACCTCGCTGCCAATGATGTCACTGGGCATTAAATCTGGTGTAAACTGAATCCTGTTAAAGGTAAGTCCGAGCGCATCGGCAATGGTATTTACCAATAATGTCTTGGCCAGTCCCGGAACACCCACCAGCAAACAATGGCCTTTGCTAAAGATAGATATCAGTACATTCCGGATGGTATCTTCCTGCCCCACTATCACTTTTCCAATTTCCCTGTACAGATCCTGGTACCTGTTTACAAATCCCTGAACGGCTTCGGTGTCGCTTTTATAATTCATAAGTTGCAAAGATATAATATTGGTAAGATGCTAGCTGGTTGCGTTTAAAAGGGCCCTTTTCCGGTAAGAAAGGCGAAAATAACTGAGCAGCTCATTTATGTTCTCTTCAGTGCTTTTTTTCAGATCAACAAAATAGGAGGAAGTTAGCACTTCCATGTTGCTTGTTACTTCGCGGTTGTTCTCAGGCACAAAAACAGCCATCCACTTTTCCTCTCCTGCCCTTCCACCGTCGCTGTATATGTACAGCTTTCCTTTCTGGTATTTATTTTCGGCATTTTCAATTTTAACCAGTGCCAGACTGTCGCCCGCCTGCAGGTCTTTTTCATAACCATAATAAGAGTTAAGTTGCCTGTGACTTAATATGAGGGATTTTACCAGTTTTTCCTGGCTCAGGTAGTCTTTGTCGAATTTTGCCGCCAGTCCGTTCTTCTCCAGTTCACTGTAAAAAAAAGCACGCGTGGTAATATTACTGCTGTAGGCTTTTATAATGCTGTCGTTTAAAGTTATATTGTACCTGAGCAATTCAATGGTTACAGGCAGCAGAATGTCCTGACTTCTGGTTCGTGCAAGACGACTGAAAAATTCTCTTACCTTTTCATCTCTGGCATAAAAAGGCGCGAGAATACTTGCATAGGTAACCAGTACAGGTCTTGATTGTGACCTTAAAGCTTTTTCGTGATCAGAACCCCTGTAAAGGATATTGTTTGTTAGTCCGTCCAGGCTTTTGCGGATGGTTTCAGCAAGCTCGCGGGCGGCTTTATCAAGGTGACTGAAATTGTTATCGCTGCTTTCTGCGCGGGCTGCAGGATTGTAACGTTTCAGAGCCAGACTGGCGTCTGTAACGATTACATCTTTTTGTTTGGCGTACTTCTGAGCGTTCAGCAATTTTTTCTCGACCAGGTCGGCCATAAGAGCGTACACCGGATTTCTGAATTCCTCATAACGAGTCAGCGTAAGCAGCTGGGGGAAAAAATGCCGGCACAGCTCCAGCGAATCTCTGAAAACAAGAAAAACATCGTTTATTGAGTTTTCATCGCCTACAAGTGGCGGCTCTTTTATTATTAGCTCTGAAAATGCTTTACAGGCCGCAGGTGTTTTCATGTAGGCCAGTCCTTTCAGCAAACAAAGCTGCAGGTAAAAACTGTCGGTGTACTGCAGGTACAACTTCCTGTAAGGCGCAATAATACCCTCATTGCCCATTGTTCCGCCGTTAACAAATAACTGCGCCTTACTGTCTTCAGAAACATTTTTTAATGCCGGACTATTGAGCAGTTTTATGAAGTCAGGAGCAAAAGCCTCCTGCATTGCCATTCCTTCTGCCAGCGCTCTGCCCGCTGATTTTCTTTTGATGGTGTCGTTACTCACAAGGTCTGCTGCAAGCTCTGCAAATCCGCTCTCGAAGATGCTTTTGCCCGCTGCTGAATCTATGGGCAGAAAAGATTCAAAAAATTGTTTTGTCCAGCCCTGTAAACCAATGGTTGTATCGTATGAAACAGTAAGCTCGTGCATGGTGCTGTTCCTGAACAAAACCCGGGTTTCAATTGCTCGTACAGTTGCAGTATCGCCCAGCGTGAACCTGTACTCCCTGATGCCATTCTCATTTTTAAATTTTTTGCGGGTTATGAACAGGGTGCTATGTTTAAGATAACTTTCTTCGATCCGCTGAGCGATCTTTGAAACATCCCGGTAATCATATTTACTGAAACGTTCATAACTGATACTAATATACTCTTTGCTTGAGGGCGAATAGTACAGTTTATTACCACTCTCGAAGTCGGCTATGCTCTCTGTGCTGTCACGGGGCTTCATTTCCTCATAGGCTTTTATATATTTTTCATTAAAGCGGCTTCTGGCATCGTCGCTCACTTCATCAAGCGCAGAAAAATAAAAATCCTTGTCGGTGATTTCCTTTATAGGGTGAACGTGTACAAAATCACCCAGCCCGAAAGAATTCAGAAATTTTTGCGGCGGCACCGAGTCGGGAGAGGTGGAATACAGCAGATAATAATGCACGCCCTTTATAATAATGTTGCCATGAAGCCACTGCCCGTTACTATTTATGCCAGATAAGGAAAGGGCAGGGAATTTTTTATTATTGAGCAGAACAAGGCGCTGTGATCGGGAATAGGCATAGTTCTCAAGCACATTCTTGCCCAGCTGAAAAAGTTCAAAACTATCAACTTCAAGGTAGTCGAAATCATTGTAAACGGCGTGTTTTACTCCGTAAACCCTTCCATTTTCAAAAGCAAAAAGATCTTCGGCCAAACCGGTAAGTCCCACTGAGCTGTGGTTCTCATAAAAATAATCTCCTGGTATCTGCACGGTAAAGCCACCCGAAGGCGGACTGAATTCTTTCAGACCGGGCCTGGGCACCCTGAATTTTATTGAATTAAAGAACTTCCCGGCCTCCTCGCCGCTGGCGTAGTTGCTTTTTCCGCCAAGTTTAAAAAGGATCATCTCCTGCTCAGTAAAAAAGATCTGGTAGTGTTGCTCATCACCTCTGCGGGTTCTGTTCACAATCTCCAGTCCTTTAATTCCTCCCGAAGCACTGATCTCTTTTTTATTCAATATTCTCCCTGGAATGTGCTCGAACAGCAAACTGTCAACCCTGGCATATACCTGGGTTGCGCTGACCCCAAACACCGGTCCCAGGTGCTTTAGCCGTACAATCGTATAAAAACTGCCGTTCACCATATCAGCGTGGATCTTATATTTCAGCTGACCGGCATCAAGTATGCTGTACATTTTGCCAGGCAGGTCCACTGAAAACAGCGAATCTTCAGCGTATTGCGTGGTGAATTCAACAGGTTTAACCATCTGGTCCAGTTCCTCGCGTTCCTGGTTGCTTTTTCTCGACACTTTTGGTTCAATGGGTTCAACCTTATAGCCTTTTTTGCGAAGCAGTTCAATCACTCCCATTTCTCCCGGCAAATGAGCAGCGCCAACCCCGCTGAAAATTGTTCCGGTTCGCATTACAGAATCAATAGTGTTCACAAAAAACACGTTACGGTCATCTATCAGGTATTTCTGTGTGTTTTTGCTGGCATTGAGCCTGCTGAGACTATCGAGCACATCAAGATTCCCCTCGCGGTAAGCATCTTCAATTTTCTGCGCGCTGCCGTAGCTGCTGTATTTTCGCAGGCCCTGTTCCCTGTTATCGTCGGGAAGCGCCGAAAGACGGGCCTTTATCTCAGAAGTGGCAAAATCTTCCAGGCTAATTACTTTTTTACCAAGTTTGGAGGCCGACTGATAGATAAAAAGATCGATATAAGTGCTTTCTTCGAAATTTTCGCGGCTGTTATTCTGGCGGTAAAGCAGGCCGTTGATGATGTCGGGATCATAACTTAAAATGCTCTGAAAAACCCTTTTTTCGGGAAAAGACACTGCGAAAGCGCTTTTATAGAAGTTTCGTCCGTAAGAAGGTTCGCGCACCTGCGTTAGTTCATCCAGTTCGCCGGTTTTTTTCATGTTCTCAAGCCATTCACCCGGATTTGTTTCCAGGCCAACAACCTCTACACTTTTAAGGGCATCAAAAAACTGCTCACTCAGGTAGTAGGCCACACGGTTGCTTACATGCATGGTGCCATACAGGTAGCTTGGTTTTTTTTGATCTTTGCCCGTAATTTTCCACAGCAGCGATGGATACTTTTTGGAACTCTGCGCAAAAGTGAACGAGGTGCTGAGCAGTAATACCCAGAATAATTTCTTCATTAAAATGCTTTACCTTATAAACATAAATAAATAATTGCAGCGCCCACAGGAGAAGCACCTTTTTTAGACTTTTTTACACTGCAGAGGTTCAGGTCTCGGGATCGTTTTCCTCGTCACCTAACTCGTCATTAAACAGATGATTAATGGCGTTCATCGCCTTTTCGCGGAAGGCTTTCACCTCTTTTTCATCC
>JAEZDS010000157.1 GCA_023433205.1 Bacteroidota bacterium | reverse complement strand
GGAATGGAGCCGTAACGCAGACTATGGTATGAGTGACAATTGAGGTACATCAGCGTTTAAGTGCGTTAAGTCCGGAGCCTCGTTGTATTGACAGGGCACCGAAACGGGTTTTCATACGGTCAATGGCCTGGTACAGCGAAACCATTTCCGTGGTGTCTTCAAAAAGATTTATCTGGCTGCTGCCGCGTACCAGTCCCGCGAAACGAATGCCTACGAGCCGCAGACGCATGCGCCGGTCGTAAAGTTTTTCGAAGAGCAGGTTCACTGTGTTAATTAAAATATGGTCCTGCGAGGTGTAGGGAATGCGGCACTGCTTTGTATGCGTATCCTGGTTATTATAACGGATCTTCAGCACTACCGTAGAGCAGATCCAGCCCTCGTGGCGCAACTGAAAACCGAGCTTCTCTACCATGGCGGTGAGTACCGAGCGTATTTTGACGAGATCAATAGTATCCTGTTCAAAACTTTGTTCGGTGGAGAGCGATTTTTTTTCCTGGTACGGTTCAACAGGTTTGTCGTCGATACCATTGGCTTTTTTCCAGAGTTCAGCGCCGTTGGCACCCAGCAGTTCCTGCAGCATTTCAACGGGCATTTCAGAAAGCGTTTGAATGGTGCGGATGCCGATACGCGAGAGTAACTGAAAGGTAACATCGCCGAGCAGGGGGATTTTTTTTATGCTGAGCGGATTGAGAAAAGGTTTTACAAGCGGCTGCGGCACCTGCTTATGGCCGTGGGGTTTGGCTTCGCCGGTGGCGATCTTTGAAACGGTTTTGTTTACCGAAAGTCCGAAGCTGAGATCGAGTCCGCTTTCGCGCTGAATGGTTGTGCCGAGTTCGCTGGTCCATTTTAAGCAGCCGAAAAATTTATCGAGGCCTGAAACGTCGAGGTAGAATTCGTCTATGCCTGCTTTTTCCATCACGGGTGCTTTTTCCTGGATGATCTCGGTAACGGTGTGTGAGTAGCGGGAATAGAGATCCATATCGCCCTTTAAGACTTTGGCGTGGGGGCAGAGCCGCAGGGCCAGGTTCATGGGCATTGATTCGCGTACGCCGTGCCGGCGGGCCATTTCGTTGCAGGAGGCTACTACTCCCCTATCGGTGCGTCCGCCAATAATAAGTGGCTGCCCGTTAAGGGCGGGGTTACGCAGGCATTCTACCGACGAGAAAAAATTATCCAGATCAAGGTGTACAATTGTCCGTTCCATCATCACATTTCTACAGTCTAAAATTACTACGTAAAATAGTGTTATTTTGCTACGTTTTATAGCAATAGTATTGAGGAGTCTTGGGTACATTCGAGGTTAACTAACCACATAGGATCAGAGGGCACATAGAACGGCACATAGAATTTTCTGTTCCTGTGTAACAAAAAGACACCCACATGCAAGGAACACTCACAAAAAGAAGGACTTGATAAACTCACATACAGAGTTCTTGGCGCAGCCATCGAAGTCCACAAAAATATTGGCCCAGGGCTTTTAGAAAGTGTTTATCACAAATGTCTTTTTCAGGAACTCAGACTAAGAAATATTCAGTTCATATCAGGCTTAACAACGCCCATAAACTACAAAGGAATACAGACCGAAGTTACACTCAGATGTGATTTTTATGTGGAGAATAGTCTGGTTGTTGAAATTAAAGCTGTAGAAGCGCTTGCACCGATTCATGAAGCTCAATTACTCACCTACATGAAATTACTTGAGGCACCAAAAGGAATACTAATTAACTTCAACTGCATCAACATCTTTAAAGAAGGTCAAAAAACACTAGTTAATGAACACTTCAGAAACTTGCAGGATCATTAACTTGTCAGCTTTAACTTAAAACTATGTGTCTATGTTCCTTCTATCTTCCTATGTGTTAAAGGAATTGTCAAGACACAATTACCAACAAAAAATGAACAGCCCACAAAAGCGAAAAACAGAAAAAACGCCCTAAGCAACCTCCCAAAACGCCCATTATACCCCTCATTCGGGCACCCAAACCCCCAAAAGCCCCTTTATTTAAGGAAAAATCAATAAATATTTGCTGGGAGGCTTGCAATCAGCGGTTTTATTTTATACGTTTATGAAAGTAATTAATTGTATAACCCCTAAAACAAACAAACATGAACAAAGCAGAACTGATTGAAGCTATTGCTTCTAACGCAAAATTGTCAAAAGCTGATGCAGGCCGCGCGCTTGACGCAACAGTTGAAAGCATTAACAAGGCCCTTAAAAAAGGTGACCGTATCGGCCTGGTAGGCTTCGGTTCTTTCACTGTAGCTAAACGTGCTGCACGTATCGGCCGTAACCCACAAACCGGAAAAGAAATTAAGATCGCTGCCAAAAAAGTAGTGAAATTTAAAGCCGGTGCTGAACTTACCGGTTCAGTGAACAAAGGAAAATAATTTGCCAACGCAAATTACTTAAAACCGCTCCCTAACCGGAGCGGTTTTTTTTTGACGCATTAAACCCCATAAAATGTCGCGCAAATATCCTGTCGCAGCAGAACAAGCTTCTTAGTTTTGCTGCAATGGAAACAACAACAATTAAAACCGACATTACTCTGCTCTGCGCTAAAGCCGAGAGTTTTCCCAACGGCGTACTCGCCGCCTTTCAATTAATAGAGAACGCCGCTCCTGAATTCAAAAAACGCGACTTCTACGGCCTGTCGCGCGGAAACCGTGAAGGAGGCATAGACTACTGGGCCGCAGTTGAACAAAAAAAACCAGAAGAACCTGAAAAAACAGGCTTTGAATCAAAAACCATCAGATCAGGCAAGTACGCAACGCTAAAAATAAAAGACTTCAGGAAAAATATCCCTGAAATTGGGCAGGCATTCACCAAACTTCTCACCCTGCCGGAGATGGATCCAAACACCTTCTGCCTTGAGAAATACGAAAACGATACCGTAAAATGTATGGTGAGATTAAAAGACCACAACTGAAATACAAAAAAATCATACCTTAAAGCTTAAAATCAAAACAACAAAAACATGAAAACACTAAAAAAAGTTCTGCTGGTTATTGCCATTATTATCGCAATACCACTGGTGACTGCCCTTTTCGTGGGCAATGACTTTATGGTTGAACGTTCAACCGAAATCAACAGGCCCAAAGAAGAAGTATTTAATTACATTAAACACCTGAAAAATCAAGATCAGTTCAGCGTCTGGGCACAGGCCGATCCCAACATGAAAAAGGAATTTCGTGGTGAAGATGCAACAGTGGGATTTGTGTCGGCCTGGGACAGCCAGAACGAAAATGTGGGCAAAGGTGAACAGGAAATAAAAACCATTAATGAAGGGCGTCTTCTGGAGACCGAGTTGCGATTTTTTAAACCCTTTGAAAGTAAGGCCAGCGCAAATTTTATTACTGAAGACGCAGGAGAAAATAAAACACGGGTGCGCTGGAACTTTAACAGTAAAATGCCCTACCCCATGAATATTATGCTGCTTTTCGGAAACATGGATGAAATGCTGGGTACCGATCTGCAAAAAGGACTTGATAACCTGAAAAAAAACCTGGAAGCGCCACAAAAAATGGCTAATAGTTAAAAAGTATCTTTAGGAGAGATTTTGGAAGAGGATCGTAACAACGCTCCTCTTTTATTTTTTTGCAGTCTCGATGCCATTCACCGCGAAGAGAAGTTCGGCCACAAAGGCCTCTGCTCTGCGTATCACAGCTTGTTTATCGGAAGGAACTCCGTTTTCATTAAAAGATTCTTCCACTCTGGCAACAGGAAACATGGCCGGAACCACCCAGGCGCCGATCTTCCACAAAGTAAACAGCAGGGATGTTATTACCTGTGAGCCGGCGAAAGGCCCCGCCGACACCGAACACAAGGCCACCGGCTTGCGCTTCCATTCATCATAAAGCAGGTCGATCACATTTTTAAGAGAGGCCGGATAACCTCCATTGTACTCAGGTGTAACAATAATAACGCCGGCACTGTTTTTAATTTTGGAAGCAAAGTCTTTGATCTCTCCAGCCGGAGCTTCCATAAACCTCAGCCGCTCAGTAAAAACCGGAAAGTTGCAGGCTTTAAGATCTACAATCTCTACTTCAAGATCTTCTTTATTTGAAAGAAATTCTTTAAAAAAAAGACCAAGCCGGTCGCTCTTACGTCCCTGCCGAACACTGGCCAGCAGGATGAGTATTTTTTTCTTTGCTCCCAGACTGACCCTTAATGAAGTGAAAGAAACTCCAGTTCCTGCTTATCGTGAAAATAAAAATAAAGGTTCTGCAGATCATGCAGGTACGTTATCTTGACCTGTTCATTCCCGGCAGTTGCAAAAAAACTATCACCTTTTTTAGAAATGGTGAACTTTCCAAGTGACCAGCTGTTTTCTCCATTGGATTTTGCGCCTGATTTCTGCAGCCAGGCTTCACTCACGGGTATAGGCTGAAGAACCGAGAGTTTAACCGTATTACCGCTGTGTTCAAATGTTGAAACGTATGCGCGGCGTTCTCCACCAGGATCACGGGAATATTTAAAACCTTCAACCGTGTAAACTTTTTCGTGGTAAGGGTTTAAAACCTTGTTACCGATGCGTAATTCATTTGGCTCCATATGCTGACCAAATGTAATAAAATCATCCGTCTGGAAAAACAATTGGCTGCGGAAACAGAAAATCAGAAGGGAATACAGGCTATTCCCCGCTAAACACAAGGCCCAGCCGCTTCTGTTCGCGTTTCGGGAGTTTTTCACCTATAAGTCTGTGTGCCTCTTTAAGGTACCTTTTCCACTGCGAATCATTAAATCGTTCAATGGAATCGAGCTGCACCCAGCCATAGCGTGCAAGATAACTCGCGGGTTTAATGCCGTTAACCGTTATCAGCTCAGCAAAATCTTCGGCACTAACCTTCAGGGAAGCAGAAACCGGCACCTCATCAGGAGAGGTGATAAGGAACATTTTTCCGCCCACACAGAAACAAAGATGGTTTTCCCATTTTATGTCTTCTGTTACTGCAGGTAGTGAGAGACAATAATCTCTGATATCAGCCAGATGCACAGGATAAAATTACCATTTAGATCTGTTGAACTACAAACAAAGGTCTTACTTCTTCGCCACGGCTTCGGCAGCCAGCTGTCGTTTACTCAGCAGAAACTTTTTGCCAGGCCCCAGTATGTGCATTTTTATCCCCTCTACCGTAATGGGCTGACCGTTCTCAATCTCAGTAAGATCGGTATACTGGATAGCGCTGCCATCTGCAATTACTACCAGCCCCGATCCTACCACTTCCATCTGATCTCCTTTATATATCACAACAGCAGTATCTTCACCCAAACCTACCCCTAAAACACCGGGATTGCATGTAACGGTCTGGATCACCCTTCCAAATCGTCCCCTTTCTGTAAAGTGTGTATCAATAAAAACGCTGTCAATCAGGTCGAGGCCGTTTGTAAGCTCCAGCTGCCCTTTAATGAGCGCGTCACGGCTGCTTCCGGCAATTATCATGGTGTCGCTCATCGCAGCAGCACCGGCACTGGTGCCTGCAATCACAAAATTCTCATCATCATAATAACGTTGTTTTATTAATTGCATGAGCTTAGTGCCTCCAAGCAGATTGGTGATCTTAAGCTGATTTCCACCGCTGAAGAGCACCGCGTCGCACTGTTTGATGGCAGTAAGGTGTTCTTCCGAATCGGCATCCGGCCTGTGCTCATAATGAACAAGGTGGACCTTCAGAATTCCCAGGTCCTTAAAAGCATTCTTATAATCGTTGCCTACCTCCTTTGGAAGGTTGGTAGCCAGCGTGATCACACAAATCCGGGGATGTTTTTTTTTGGTCTCCTCAATAACACGGGTCAGTACAACTTTCTGTTCTTTTTTGTCTTCCCCTCCCCCTATGGGGATAAGGATACCTTTTGGCTGAGGGATCTTCATAAGCTATTTCAACAATTAAGGAAAGAGTAATACTTGTGCCAGCAAAATGCAGGGCGGCTGCTGTGTGGTACTGCGAAACGCTACGACTTAGTGCGTACAAATTTCCACATAATTGCATCTCCTCAATAAAAAGGTTGTTATCACTGCGTTGCGGGCACTCGTTTTTTTTCCGACTACTGGCACGCCGGTTGAGTAGGTTCCCTCAAAATCCTGAACAATTATGAAAATTGCTATTATTCTGGGAAGCACCAGACCAAACAGAAACGGCGAGGCCGTTGCAAAATGGGTATTTGAAATGGCCAGAAAAAGGTCTGATGCCGAATATGAACTGGTTGATATAAGAGATTATAACCTTCCTCTGCTCGATGAGCCGGTGCCACCCTCCCAGGGTAAGTACAGCAAAGACCACACTAAAAGGTGGGCGGAAAAGATCAGAGGATTCGACGGATTTGTTTTTGTTAGCCCTGAATACAACCACAGCACCTCCGGTGCACTGAAAAACGCGCTCGATTACCTGTATGCCGAATGGAACAATAAAGCCGCGGGCTTTGTGGCATACGGAAGCGCCGGCGGAACCAGAGCGGTTGAACACTTGAGATTGATAATGGCTGAACTTCAGGTTGCCACGGTTCGCGCGCAGGTGGCACTTTCGTTATACACTGACTTTAAAAATTTCAGTGAATTCACACCTGCCGATCACCACGAAGAGTCTTTGAAAACCATGCTTGACCAGTTGAGCCTGTGGGGCAAAGCGCTGAAATCGGCAAGAAAGTAGTTTACGACATCAGCAGACTACGTACCTCGTATATAAATCGTTCATTGGCAGAAAGAGACCGGATCCGCTCAATCCAGTGAAGCAGCTGGGTGAGCGAAAAGGCCGATCCGCCAAGGTTCATATCAACTCTGAGATACTTTATTTCCTCAAAAGGTATCTCCAACCTCTGCGCTTTAATATATGCCATGTCCATCTCCTGGCTATGCATTACGTCTTTTATATTGGCAGACCAGTCAGCTTTTTGACCTCTGTAATTACCGGTACTTATTGAAAGCAGAACAATATCTTCGGCGCGCAACTGCTCATTACCATAATATCCTTTATGTTTCCAAACCTCAGCCAGTGCCGAGAGCGCAGGATTTTTTAAAAGGGGCCCTGCGTCAACACAATATAACTCGCGGCTGTTATATAACATTCTGAATGGCGGGAAGACAGGCGGCAGCGCGGTGGTGGCTCTGCAGGCTTCAACGAGAGAAACATCTTTCTGTTTATTTTGCTTTGCAGAGCGGGTTTTAAAAACCACCAGGCTTTTTGTTATTTTATCGTACGCGGGAATAAATACCGGTTTGTACACCTCGGAGATCTTCTTTTTATGAAAAGTCTGCTTAAGAATCGCGTTAAATTTTTCCGCGTCCTTCTCATTATAAGTTAGTCCACCCTGTCTGAACAATTCCTGTCCCACGTCAAGGTACATGTTTTCGATATGATCGAGATTATGAGTTACGCCAGAATCTTTGCGAGCAGCAGCCAGCGCGCATGAAATTAAGCCGCCAGTGGATGTTCCGGCAAACAGATCGAACTGTTCGCTTACAAGGGCACCGGTAATCTGTTCTATAACCTGAAGGATCTTTATGGCGATAAGTCCTTTTAATCCGCCACCATCAATTGAAAGAATATAAACCTGAGAAGCCATGGCTGCCAGTACTCAAAATTCATGCAAGCAGAAAAAAGAGAAGGAAGTTGCACCCGGGGATGGCACAGGCTTTTCCCCTCCAAAACATGAAACAGGTTAGAAGAAACACGCCGGAGTTCAAACAGGTGGCCGAAATCCTGGAGACATACCGGAAATCTCCGCAGCGCAAAAAACTGATTAACCTGTACGCACTTAAACCTTCTCAGGAGCTGGAGGAAAAAGTGCTGCTCAATAAGCTCAAAAAAGATGCGGCCACGCTGTACGACATGAATTTCGACAGCATACTCCAGTACCTGGGCAATAAAGCTGAAAAATTATACAGGGATAAGAACATACCCCTGTACTTTTTTAAATCATCTCCGCAGAGCAAATGGCTAAAAGTGCCATTTGAATTTACGGGCAAACTGAGAAAACAGCTGTTCCCTCTCAGCGTTGTGAAATAATCACACCTTCAGTTTCCGGTTATCTTCGGTAAAATTCACCTGATAAAGATCTTTTCTTCTGTCCTTCCACGTTTGAACACTGCCGTATTCGCGGTTTCTGGCAAGAAGGTTCAGATCAAGATCCTGGAAGATGAGCATCTCGGTATTTGGCGCCGCCTCAGTGGCAATTCCCTCACGTGAGAATTCCACATCAGAGGGTGTGAATATGGCAGATTGCGCATATTGAATATCCATATTGTCAACCGCGGGAAGGTTCCCCACACAACCGGCAAGCACCATATACACCTGGTTTTCAATTGCCCTTGCCTGCGAACAGTAACGCACACGCAGGTAACCGCGTCTTTCATCGGTGTTAAATGGTACAAAAATGATCCGCGCTCCCTTGCTGGTTGCTATGCGGGAAAGTTCCGGAAACTCTACATCGTAACAGATCATAATAGAAATGGGGCCGATGTCGGTATCAAATACCTCAACCTTATTGCCTGGTTTCACTCCCCACCATTTCCTTTCATGCGGTGTGATATGGATCTTGTACTGCTTCTCGTGACTGCCATTACGTCTGAAAAGATATGAAACATTGTACAGGTCATCATTTTCAACCACAAAGTGTGACCCCGCAATAATATTGGTGTTGTATTTAATAGATAAAGAGGTAAAAAGGTCAATGTACTGTTTTGTAAACTTGTCTAACTCCCTTATGGCGTTACCCGGATGTTTATTGGGGAGAAAAGTAAGCAGCTGCATGGTAAACATCTCTGGGAAAAGTACCACATCGCAGCGGTAATCTGAAGCAACATCAACAAAGTATTCGCAACTCTGCGCAAACTCATCAAAATCTTTTAGCATTCGCTGCTGGTATTGCACAGCACAAACCCGCACATAAGGGCTGGCCTTTATTCTTTTGCTATCGGCCTTATAGTCGTAGTTCACCCATTCAAGAAAAGTGGCGTATCCAAGAGACTCCTGGTCGCTTGGCAGATAATCCGGCAGCAGCCTTTTCAGGAAAAAGCCATTGGCCAGCTGCGCGGTTAAAACCGGGTCATACAACTTTTTGTCGATCACCTTCTGCACATACTGCGCCGCGGTTAATTTGGTGGCATGTTTGTGGTAGTTGGGAATGCGGCCACCAATTGCTATACGTTTAAGGTTCTTGTCTTTTGCCAGTTTCTGCCTGGCTGCATACAGGCGGCGCGCTAGTTTCATGTTCCTGTATGCCGGGTCAACCATTATCTCCAGCCCGTAAAGTGTATCGCCTTTGGGGTCATGGTTGGTGATATATCCAGAACTGGTGAGCTCGCCCCATGAGCTGGTTTCGGTATAATTATTAAAATTTATGATGTGACTTGATGAGGAGGCCACCACTCTTCCGTCATACTCTATCAGGATCTGACCCTCAGGGAAAGTTTTGATCAGATTGGTAAACTGTTCAATACTCCAGGGTTTCATTTTCGGAAAACAACTTGTCTGCAGGCTGGTTACACTGTCGTAATCACTCAGACGCCAGCGGCGTACTTTTATCTTTTTCTGTTCCATTAGCGGTGAAGATACAAATTTCTTTTCCCGGGGCTATCCTGTTGTTCACGGCGATAATAATCTACATGTTGAGGAAAATTTTCCAAGTGTGTTTATTTGAAGATGCCATCGGACGCCATACGGTCTGCCACAGTTATGGCAAAGTCGCGCGCGGTGCCGGCAAGTCCTTCGTAGCTGTAGGTGCGCGACTGGGCCGACCATATTAATTTCTCATCCGCACTGTCGTAAAGGTTGGTTTCGAGATAGTACACATCTTCTTCCTGATAGTAACCAGGGCTGTAAGCCATAGGTGACCAATGGGAATAATATCCCCAGAACGTGTTGTAATAACCCCAGGTATTCATTGGCGCGTAGGCGCCTCTTACATAGCGCGACTGTGTCTCTTTCTTCTGCACTGAAATGGTGAGGATAGCATCAGCGCTGTGATGCTTCACCATTTCCATTACCGATCCTTTTGTGACCGAGTCGGTAAAAAAACCAGGAGGCAACACGTCCAGACTTTTCACCGCCTGCGCTCCTCTTTTCGATACTGCTTCCGCCATCTCCCTTTCAAGATTAGCCCTGTCAACAGTATTGCCGGTAAGAGCCGACACAAAAATAACCTGAAACTTTTTACTGATGCTGGTATTGGTCCACGAGCCCGTAATGCGGGTTTTTGGGTAACAACCCGCAAACAAGATACTGACGATAAAATAAAGGTAATAATTGTTGCTTCTCACACTTTGACAGATGGAAAAAACGTGCCATTGCTTGCTTGCTGAAGACCAGGTGTGTCATTAGTTCTGGTTAATTAAGTCAGGCATATAATTTGCCCTGAAACAAGGTCTAACTTAAACGAAAACATTATGGCAACAAGAAGCAAACAAAACGGCGCAAAGAGCAAGTCAGGCTCAAAAAGCAAAAACATCAGACAGACAGAATACGGAATTGAGGAGCCAAAACTTCTCAAACTTTTTGAAGACAGTCTGAAAGATATCTACTGGGCGGAAAAGGCTCTGACCAAAGCTATCCCCAAGATGGTAAAAAAAGCCACCAGTGACGAACTCATTACGGCACTTGAAGATCACCTTGAGGAAACTGAAGGTCAGGTTGAAAAAGTTGAGCAGGTATTTGAGATGATCGGCAAAAAACCTTCAGCAAAAAAATGTGAAGCCATGAATGGCCTCATTAAGGAAGCCGAGGAAATAATGAAGGAGAGCGAAGACGGTGCAATGCGCGACGCTGGCATCATCGCCGCAGCGCAGAAGGTAGAGCACTATGAAATTGCCTCTTATGGCACCTTACGCACATTCGCCAATACGCTGGGGCTTTCTGATGTGGCAGCAGTACTTGAAAGTATTCTGGAAGAGGAAAAAGAAGCCGATCTGAAACTCACTGAGGTAGCTGAAACTACCATTAACATGCAGGCTGCCGAAGAAGAACTCGAGGAAGCCGAAGAAGAAGAATAACAGGGCAGCCCCCTACTAATTCAAGCCCTGCATTCGCCGGAATGCGGGGCTTGTTTATTATGAGCCATTATATGCACTGGCACGATTTTTCCTGTTATCAGTTAAATAATCGCGGTGAGACTGGTTAATACAAAAGCGCAGGCCCTGGTGAACTATCTGCTTGGAGTGATCCTCATTGCAGCGCCCTGGATCTTTGATTTTAATGCCGGAGGAGCAGTTTATGGTACACTGATCTTTTTTGCGGTTGTCACCTGGACAGAAACTGCATTCTCGCGTCTCGAATACGCCGTAATTAAAATAATTCCGCTGAAAGTACATCTTTACCTAGATATGCTTCTGGGTTTATTTCTGGCCGCCTCTCCCTGGCTATTCGGTTTTAGTGAGGAAGCGTTCAAACCCCATCTGGTTTTTGGATTAACACAACTTGTAATTGCAGTAATAACCGATCGATTGCTCTATGAGAAGGTAAAGGTAATAAAGGTCAAAAACGAAATGGAGGAGCAGCTATTTACCGAACATCATGAGAGAAAAAACCGCCAGTAATTTCAACTACGGACTGGCCATCCACGGCGGTGCCAGTGCCGATTCAGAATATGTACGCGCCAATCTTAAACTGTATGAAGAAGCCCTGGAGCAGATCTGCCGCAGGGGGTATGAGAGTCTGAAGAAGAAAAGCTCAGCCTTAGATACAGTCTTTACTGTACTTGAATTATGCGAAGACAATCCCTTGTTTAATTCCGGAAGAGGCTCGGCGCTGAACGAAGAGGGCAAGGTGCATATGGATGCGGCGGTAATGGAGGGCAAAGATCTGAAAGCAGGAGCGGTGACCCTTATTGAAAAAGTGAAAAATCCCAGCGCCCTGATAAGGGAAATTTTAAAGGACGCCTCACACATATTTTTAGGTGGAGAAGGAGCCATGCGGCTGGCTGCAATCAAAAATCTTGAGTTTATGCCCGACTCTTACTTTATTACCGACCATCAGGTGGAGTATTTTCTTAAACACAAAAAAACAGAAACTGTTACTCAGAAGATCAGAAAAAAAATGAAGGGCACCAATGGTGTTGTGGTGCTCGACAGGTGGGGAAATCTGGCCTCAGGAAGCACTACCGGCGGCACCGCCAATTCATTATCGGGCCGTATTGGCGATACCTGCGTACTGGGAGCGGGATGTTACGCCAACAATAAAACCTGTGCAGTTGCCGCTACCGGAGATGGAGAATACATCATTCAGGGAGTGGTGTCGCATCTTATATCATGTTATATGGAATTTACCGGAGCAAAAATGCAGCAAGCCTGCGATTACGCGGTACACGAGCGGAATAAAAACATCCGCGGCGACCTGGGTGTGATTGGTATTGATGCCGGAGGAAATGTGGGTATGGCCTTTAATACCGAAAGGATGCACCGTGCCTGGATGACCAAAAAAGAAAAACTTAAGATTAAAATTTACCGCTGAGTTTCCGCTGCTCTTTATTAAGCACAGCGTTTATAACCACAGCAGCTTTTGCACCTTCGGCGGCGGCTATCAGCACCAGCTGCATGTCGCGGGCCATATCACCGGCTGCGAAAAGGCCCGGCACATTGGTTTGCTGAAGTTTATCAAAATCAACATTGCCTTTACGGGTGCGTCTGCAGCCAAGCTGTTCTGCGAGTCCGCTGTGCTGTTTTGGAACTGTACTAAAAAACAGGGCCTCGCAGGGCATCACATCACCGTTCTCAAATCTGATGGCATTTAAATTTCCCCTTTTTCCCTGTAGTTCAGCAACAGGTGAGGGCTTTAAGCTGATACCATTCCGCAGCAGCAGCTCTTGATCTGTTTTTTTTAGTCCTTTGGTGTACGCGCTTAGTAAGGTCACATCATCGGTCCACGTTTTTAATCGCAGGCATACCTCAACAGCGGGGCGTGCACTGACAGCGTACACCGCCCAGGGCTTCTTTCTATTTTCCCATCCATCGCAGTACGGGCAATGAAAAACTCCCCTGCCATAGTACTTCTCAATACCATCAAGCGGCGGCAACACATCAACAAGACCTGTTGCCAGCAGCAATTTCTTACAATAATACTTTTCCTTCCGTCCGTCCTTTAGTTCAAAACCCTCATTTGTTTTTCTGGCAGATATAATTTCTCTTTTCCAAACTCTGATGCCATAAACACGCAATTCTGATTTTATCTTATTCAGAAAGACCTGAGGATGTTCACCATCCCGTGAAGGAAAAGCATGCATTGACTCGGAAAACCGGTTCCGCACTAGCCCGGTATCGAACACAAGGACAGAGCGCAAACAACGGCCCAGCAATAAGGCGCAACTTAATCCCGCCGGACCACCACCTACCACAATCGTATCATAGATCTTTTTTTTTCCTTTCAAGCCCATTGACCTTCTCAACCAAAGGCTGTGCCTGAACTAGACAAGCTGATCACGGCTGACTGTATCTTTTACCGAGCGGTAACCGATCTCAATTATTTCTGCAGCTTTTTTATGGGCCAGCAGGTGATAATTCACCAGCTCAGCAGGTTCAATAAAAACACTGCACATTGAAACTGAAGACCTGATATTGTTGCCCACAATGATGTGCATTGAGCGGTCAATCGTCTCCATAAGCCCGCCCGAATCTCTGAAAGGAAGAATAGGATTTACATGTACACCAATGATCTTTTCTCCTAACCCTAGCAAAGGTTCAACGGGGAGGTTATTGCTCATGCCTGCATCGGCATAAGGTATGTTGTTGATAACAACAGGGGCAAGCAGCAGAGGCAGAGCGCTGGAAGCTGCCAGAGCCGTAACAAGATCTCCTTCCCTGAAAATCTCCTGCAGGCCGGTCTCAAGGCTGGTAGCGCCAACAAACAAAGGCATTTTGAGTTCAGAGAAGTTCCGGGCACGCAGATATTTTTTTAATAAAACCCTTACTTTCTCAAATGATAAAAGTCCTTTCTTAAAGTGCCGCCAGCTGATGCCTATCCGTGGTTCTTCTTTTACAATAATTTCTGCAATTTCCTCAGGTGAGTAACCATCACATAACAGGGCACCAACGATGGCCCCCGAACTGCCGCCGCTTACAGCACCAATTTCAACACCCATCTCAAAAAGCGCTTTTAGGGCACCTATGTGCGCGTATCCACGAACCCCTCCGCCAGACAAAACCAGATTGAACTTTCCCATTAAAAAGCAAGTTCAAAAAAAATAAAGACGCCTTTTCTTTATTAGGAAATTTTAAGAATCCTGATGCCCCCTTATTTCAGCAAGATCTGACGCACCTCTGTTTTGTGCGCGTATCGGATAGTCACAAAATAAAGTCCCCGTTTAAAAGAGCTCAGATTCAAACTGAGGCGTACAGGCATTTCTTCTGCATTTTCAATCTTCTGAAGCACCTCCTGCCCCAGCACATTCCTCACTGAAACAAATATTTTTCCTGCCGCTGAATCGCTGTGGATCTGAAGGTAAACTACATCGTCGGAAGGATTAGGATAAACTTCTATCATGTCATCCATCAAACCTTCTGCAACTCCCGAGGGAACCATGTCCGATCCCGCAGACCATCCTTCGCTGATATTGGAGAATGAGCGGCGGTCAGGATTCTGCTGCACCATCACCTGATAGTAGTAAGGTGCAGGCTCTGAACTGTCTGTGTATGAAAGCACGTCGGTATCTACTGAATCTATGAGTCTTAGTGCATGGGCATTTTCTCCGCGAAAGATATAGAACTTACTGTAAGGAAAACCCTCATAACCAGTCCAGCTTACGGCAGGCCGCGATCCATTCATTTCAAAACTGAGGTGAACCGTTTTATGGCGCTCAGCAGCAATTGATTCATTGCCGCAGCTATCGGTAGCAGTTACATAGTAGGCGGCATGACCATTGGAGCTGACTTCATGATCGCTGAAAATGTATCTGGCCTTGCGTTCTGTAAATTCACTTATCAGCTTGCTTTTATTGTGCTGTTCACGGTACAGCCTGTAACTTTTCACTTCCTGTCCGGTATGATACCATTCTATTTCATATGCAGAGGTTGCTTTTTCAAATGAAGCAGCCAGTAATGATACTGTGGGTGTTTCGGTAAACTGCACCTTCACCGGAAGCGACAACGCTTTACACCCTGACCCCTGCTCCACTTCCACCCAATAAACTCCCGGACTATTTACAGAGATGTTTTTTTCCTTACTTCCGTTACTCCATCTGTAACCAATACCTTCACTGGCCATAAGTTGCACTGTTTCGCCGGCACAGGCGTTTTTAGTGCTTGCCTGCACCACCGCAGGCTCGCAATCTACGTCGGCAAGACCCATCAGAAAATAGCTGACACCATTACCGGAATAGGTAAATTGTTTATCCCCTACTGTGACATCTTTACGATAGCTACCAAGAACATAGATCATTCCCTGCTGATTGGTTGTGATGTGCATCAATTCTACATCTTTAAACCTGGCCTCGCCCAAAAGCTGATTCTGTACATTCAGTTTTTTCACCACCTCGTGTCCCGGATTGTTGTCTTCGCAGGGACAACCGTTCGCCTCTTCGTTTCCTATCATGTACATGTTGTCGCCATCACAGTGAACGTCACGGTACCGTCCATCGGTATTTGAAAGCGACCAGGTGAAGGCCCCGGTGGTGGCCCCGTAACGGCGCATGAGTCCGGTGCCCCCATATTTTCCGCTGCAGAAAGTGGAAATGTAACTATCTCCGTTGCTGCTTTGAGCCATACGCCTGCACTCGTAGCCGTAATAACATGCGCCATTGATAATAAAAGTGCTCCAGGTTTCCTCAAGATCCTGATCGAGGCAGCTGAGGTACCGGCCTTCATCGGGCAGATTACTGCTGTCGCCACTCCAGGCTTTTCCTTCCCGCTGATGAAGCAGATAATAACTGCCGCTCTTATCACTATTGACTGAATATCCACAGTTGCCGTTATTCCTGCCCGGGGCATAATCAAGCAGCCGGTGCTGCTGAAGATTACCCTGCAGATCAAATTCAGCAACTAACATTGAACGTTCAGAAAAAGAAGAGAGAAGGCTTCCATTTTGATAAAGTGAACCGCTTAGTCCCCCCACTGTAACCAATCTGTTTTTTGTATTGTTAAGCGTGATGCTGTTCAGGCAATCGTTTTGGCTGCCACCCAGCGAGTGTGCCCACTGAACCACACCCTGCATGTTCATCTTTGCAACAAAACCATCGTAAGATCCCGTGGCAGAGATTTGATGACCATTGAGATTTTGAGTTCCTCCGAAAAAACCCGTTACATAAAGTGAACTTTCTCCATCGTAAGCTATGTCAGAAATATAAAATGGCTGTCTCCATCTGATCACTGAGATCAGTGTGCCATCAGCAGCGTATCTGGCAAGATAGGAACCGGTGGTATCGTTGAGCTGGGGAACGGCGGCAGTACTAAAATCAGGCACCTGGAACGAAGAGCCGTAGTTGTATACATCTCCATTTTTATCGCAGAAGATCCCTTTACTATACGTATAGTGAGCTTCCTTAGCCCAGAGAAATTGCTGAGCGAAAGATGAACCGGTAAAAAGACCAAAAAACAAAAAGTAAAAACTGTATTTCATGTGAGCAGAATTTTATTTAAAAATACTGCGCAGATGAAGCCATGCACCCTTGTTTTCGGCTAAGGGGGATAAATACGGGTTGCAAGCCCCACTTAAATCCTTTAATCAGTCACAGCTTCAAACAATTTTTCTGATTTGCTGTGCTCATCAAGTTCACCAAGCAATGCTTTAAGGGCGTATTTTTCGCTGTCTATCTCCTGGCGGGTCCTGAATCCCATTGCACGAAAAACCGGCAATGGCGGACACCAGCCCTGAACAGCGTGCTGCGCAAGAAATGCTGTAACCACCGCAGGCAGAATTGCCCATTTTTTGTTAATAGTTGTGGCAAGGACACTACCCACAAATGAAAGTGTTGCCGCGTTCAGCATCAGCACCCGTTCAATGTCCCACTCCTCGCTAAGTTCAGCCAGGCGCGCGGGAATGTCTTTTTTATTGTGCGCATAATACTTAATGTGCTGAAGGATCTCCTGTTCGATCACTTCCTTTGTTTTTTTCGATGTTACTGATTTTACACGGTCGCTCATAATTTCTATTTTTAACAGTTATGTTGCTGCAAAACACATACCAGCCCTTTGCCTCACAGTTGCACCGGGCAGATAATTTAAGGGGAAAAATGTACACTGTCGGGATAATACATTAAATTTGGCCGGATTAATGAACAATTTAAAACCAATAAAGATGAAACTGAAAAGCTATTTACCGCAGCTGGCTGTGGCAGGCATGCTCGTTTTTACAGCATCATGCGACAACGCACCAAAAGGAGACAAAGCAACTATTACCGAAGAACAGCAGGCTGCCGAGGGTGGCGGAATGACCTTTCTCATTGACACCTCCGACTCCAAGATCAGATTTACCGGAAATGGTGTGGGAAAAAACCATCCTGGAAACTTCAAGGTAAGTTCGGGAGAGGTTACTGTTGAGAATAACCAGATCACCGGAGGAAATTTTGTAATAAACATGCGGAGTCTTGAAGTAGAGGAAAAAGGTGACATGTTTCAAAACAAGTTAAAACCACACTTGCTGAGTGGCGACTTTTTTGATGCAGAAAATTTCCAGACCTCCAAATTTGAGATCACTTCTGTTACTCCTTACGAAAGCGACGGAAAAGACACTTCAATTGTAGAAGGCGCCAATTTTAATGTGAGTGGAAATCTTACCATTAAAGGTGAGACCCGCAACATTACTTTCCCTGCAAGGATTGAACTTGACGACAATACCCTGAAAGGTAAAGCGGATTTTGACATTGACCGCACACAGTGGAAAATGAACTATGGCAACGACAAAACGCTGGGAGACAAATTCATCTCTGAAACAGTGAACATTGAACTTGATATTGAAGCCGAAAGATCACAATCGTAATCGTGGCTTGCACACCATTTAAAAAGCGGACCCTGGTCCGCTTTTTTTATGCGGGCTCGATATGGATCAGCACATCTGCCAGATGCGGCAATTGCTGCAGGAGGTGTGACTTAAGTTTATGAGAAATATCGTGAGCGTGGCGTACCGTAAGGTCAGGATCAACCCTGGCATGCAGATCAACATGATACCTGTTACCTGTTTTCCTTACCAGACATTTTTCAGTGCCCTCAACTCCGGCTACCTCCATGCTTAGTGAACGAATGTCATTTACCAGATCTTCATAAAGGTGCTCGTCCATTATCTCTCCCAGGGCAGGTCGCAGCAGCCTGAAACCATTGTACAGAATTACTGCAGAAACAAACAGCGAGGCCCAGGCATCGGCTGAACTAAAACGTTCACCAAAATAAAGCGCCAGACTTATGCCGGCGAAGGCTGCCAGCGAGGTAATTGCATCGCTGCGGTGGTGCCAGGCATCTGTCTGAATGGCTGTACTGTGCAATTCCCTGCCTTTTTTAATAATGATACGGTACAGTACTTCTTTCACGAGAACTACAAAAGCCAGCACCCATAAAGTAAATGGCGCGGGAAGTACACCGGGGTGATAGATCTGATCAATACTTTTAATGGCGATAAGTGTGGCAGCTGCAGCAAGAAAAAGCACCACTGCTATGGTGATAAGAGGCTCCGCGCGCCCATGACCATAAGGATGATTTTTATCTGCAGGTCTGGAGGCATACCTCAATGCAAAAAACACCAGCGTCGACGACAGAACATCGGTGCCTGATTCAATACCATCGGCTATCAAGGCCTGAGAATGGCCGTAATAACCGGCAACCAGCTTGCCCGCAGCCAATACAGAATTTACAATCACTCCAAGCAATGCCAATCGTGGCGCAGAAACCATGAGGCAAATTTAGGATTCTAATCAAAACCACCTCACCACCGCCGTAGATGTAACTTTGCACGAAGCCCCTTTTCGGTTGAAAAGAGACCTGCTTTAACCTGAACTACACACATATTACTACATTTTGTAGCAAAAATCCCGATCCGGTATAACTATTTTTGTAACGTGGAACTGCTGGTGAAATTTGTTGATGAGAAAGAGATTCGTGTGGGAGTAAAATATCCAACCGAATATCAGGCAAGAAGATCGTATGAAGATTTGCTGGCCAAAGGCGGACTTATACAGCATCTTAATTTTGAACCCACACGCGGTGGAATTACACTCTGCCTGACCTCAGAAGAAAGTGGTTTAAAGACCTGGTACCGGGATGTTGAATTTAAACAGGAGCAGGTAAATAAACTGCTGAAACTTTTTAGTCCAAAATGTAACCTGATGTTTGTTCATATTTTTGCGCAGTCGAATACCTGGCTAATTGCCAAACCTCAGCGACAAAAGACATTTATTAAGATTGAGAGACTGACTTTTACCGGAGGGGGTTATTAAATTGCTTTTTTGTGGGTCCAGGTCATGTTTATTCTTACCTAGATAGTACCAGGCTCCTTGTTGAGGGCAATATTAAGGCAGATGACTTGAAGCGTGATGATAAACACCCCCTACTTAAACACATAGGCACAGTAGAGTCACACACTGAAGCAGAAATGCCGCGTATTATTTTTCTGCATTTCGCTTCACTGCGTGGTAGAATTTCACATAGTTTTAATAATCTAAACGCCTAATTCCTGATCTAGTCCCCACCTTCGTGTGGAGGGCACATAGGAAGATCCGACATACGCGATGAACAACTCAAGCCGGAATTACTCTGGCACAGCGCGCAGCTCATTAATGGTAATGTCGTTCTGCTGCATGCTGTCGTCAAGACTTTCCACAAAACCATCGGGAGTAATTTTTACAAACACCCCCCTTACGGTTTTATCGGCGGGCACTCTATCCATGTTTCCATACAGTCCCAGGTTATGCGCGAGCACCCTCTGGTTTTCTTCGTTTATGGCAACCAGCCGGCCTTGATCGCCGAGCTGAAAAATGCGGTTTTTTGCGGGATCTATTTTCATAGTTGTTTAATTACTTTGTTTAGATTGACGGGATTACCAAGAACCGGGGCAAACAAATCGCCTGTTTCCTTCAGGCGGGCCATGGCATTTTTTATAGTGAAGTCCTTCATTTTTAACCCTTTTTTCACCTCGTCCCAGTACAGCGGCATCGAGACTGTTGCGCCTGGTTTTGGCCGTACGCTGTAAGGTGCGGCCACCGTGGCCTGTGGGCGGTTCTGCAAAAAATCAACATACATTTTTCCTTTTCTGTTTTTCACCATCCTCTCAATACTTGTAAATGCAGGCAGCTCCCGATGTACCATTGTAGCAACAACACGCGCAAATTCCTTGCTTTGTTCGTAGGTGTATTTGGCACCAAAAGGAATATAAATATGCAGTCCCGTTGAACCGCTGGTTTTACAGCACGACACAACACCCAGGCTGTCGAGGACACTTTTTGTGACCTGTGCCGCCTCAATTACCTGGTTAAAAGTATTGTCTGCCGGATCAAGGTCAATGATACACCAGTCGGGATGATCGGGGTTTTTGATGGTACTGCTCCAGGGATTGATCTCGATACAACCCAGGGAAGCCATATACAAAAGACTTGCTTCATTGGTGCAGACCAGAAAGTTTTTATCGCGTTTATCAGCCTCGCTGTGATATAGATGGGTTTTGATCCAGCCTGGTGCTTTGCCGGTAACATCCTTCTGGTAAAAACTTTTTCCCTTAATACCATTGGGGAAACGGTTCAGACTCTGGGGGCGGTCCTTCAAATACGGAAGCATAAATGGCGCCACCTGGTAATAATAATTAATAAGATCGCGTTTGGTATATTTTTCCTCAGGCCAGAAGACCTTGCTGAGATTTGTAAATTTAATGGGATGTGAATTCACTTTTTTTACCTGCGTTTCCTCTTTGGGGTTCAGCAGACTTTTTCTTTCGCTTATCCCCGTCTTCTTAAAAAGCGTTTTGTTGGCGCTCACCACTTTTTTTGTGCTAACAGCTTTTTCGAGACTTATCTCAGAGACATTCTTGTCAGAACGTAGTCCAACAAAAGAGGGGTGGCGCATTATACCATCGCTTGTAAGTTCGGTGTATTTTACCTCGCACACCAGTTTGGGTTTAAGCCAGGTTGCAGTTGCAGCTGGCGGATTTGGCCTAAACCGCGATGGTTTATTTACATCAGGCGTTTCAGTAAAAGGCACTTTCCTGCTTATCAGCTTGTTGAATTTTTTCAGCAGGTCTTTCTGTGTTCGGGCATCGAACCCTGTACCCACCTTTCCCGTATAAATAAGTTTACCTTTTTGTTGTACCCCCACCAACAATGAGCTGAATATTTTGCTGCTGTTCTCGTTCCTGGTATAACCACCTATTATGACCTCCTGTCTTTTGTCAGCTTTAATTTTCAGCCAGTCCTTGCTGCGCACCCCGGCCTGGTATCCGCTGTCGGCGCGTTTGGCAATAATTCCTTCGAGTCCCATCTGCCTGGCAACATCCATAAACCTGACCGCCGAATCGCCAAAATTTTCGCTGTACCTGACCGTCTCATTCTCTTTTAAAGTTTTCTTAAGGATCTGTCTGCGAACATTCAGAGGAAGATCTCTCAGGTCTTTTCCATCCAGCCATAGTATATCAAAAATGCAGAAACGCAGATCGCCGTCGGACTCGCTGCGCCAGTTCTGCAGCGCACCAAAATCCGAAATGCCCTCTTCATTGGCCACTATAATCTCACCATCGAGAATAGCCGAAAGTTTTTGTTGTTTTAGTGTTTCAACAACAGGGTAAAACTTATCGTTAAAGGACTTCTGATTTCGTGAAAGAAGAATTACATCAGACTGTTGCAGGAAAGCCAGCGCCCGGTAACCATCCCATTTTACTTCGTACAGCCAGCCGGGTTCATCAAAGGCTTTATCAACCAACGTGGCAAGCATTGGTTTGAGTGCAAGATCAAATTTTCCCTTTCTTGCCGCTTTGAGGGCAGTTTTGATAGCCACTTTATCCGTTTTTTCCGGATCCGCACTACTTCTTCCTCTGTTAACGGAGTGCCCGTTCTGTACAGCTGATTGGGCTGCTTTTCCATCTTTCGGCTCTGAGCTCTGACTGAGCACCCGCTTCTTATTATTCCCTGTTAAACCCATACGGCAGAGAATAACCCAGCAATTGCGGTGCCACCGGTCGGAAGTAGTTACTAACATCCACAAGATATTGCAGCGGTATTTTGTTTCTTTGTAAATAGAATGTCGCTCTACATCTGTTCCCTCAATTCAGGAAGTAATGGAAACTGTTATTACGTTGGTAATGACAAGGAAGCTGTGCTTGTTGACGCGGGTTTAAGCTGCAGGGAGACGGAAAGAAGACTTGAGAGAGCCGGACTGGAGATCGGCAATATAAAAGCGATCTTTATTTCTCATGAGCACAGCGATCACATAAGAGGGGTGGAAGTGCTGTCGAAAAAACACCGTCTGCCCGTTTACATCACACCTTCAACAAAACAAGCCGGTCGTTTGCAACTTCAGCCGGGATTAGAAAAAACATTCAATGGTACAGAGCCCGTGCCAATAGGCTCACTCATTGTAAGAGCCTTTTACAAGGCGCATGATGCCAGCGATCCTCACAGTTTTGTGATTGAGCACAATGAAACCACTATAGGTGTTTTTACCGATATTGGCAGCGCCTGTCGGCAACTGATCAGTAATTTCAGCAGATGTAATGCTGTTATTCTTGAAAGCAACTATGATGAAAAAATGCTTCACGAAGGTCCCTACCCCTTTTATCTGAAAAAGAGGATCAGCGGAGGAATGGGACATTTGTCAAATACTGAAGCGCTGAAACTGGTGCTCACTTATCGCCGCCAAGACCTCAGCCACGTGCTGCTTGCGCATTTATCGGCAGAGAACAATTGTCCGCGCCTGGTACATGACTTATTTTCCAGTCATTTACCTGATACCAGAATCGTGGTGGCGCCGCGGCATGAAGAAACTGCTGTGTACCAGATAAATGGCAACGGTAGCACCACAACACTTTCGCAGACTGGGTCGCAGGTGCAGATGAGTCTTTTCTGATAACCTGCTATTGCTAACCACATAGGAGCATAGGACACATAGAAATTCACATAGGTCTTTTTTCTATGTGCCTATGTGTTTCAACAAAGGTTCTAACCACATAGGAGCATAGGACACATAGAAAACCACATAGAAACTTTTCTATGTGCCTATGTGTTAAAGAATAACGCTTCTGATCATTCCCGGAGAGGTCTTCTATTACTAACCACATAGGAGCATAGGACACATAGAAATTCACATAGCATATTTTTCTATGTGCCTATGTGTTTCACCAAATGTTCTAACCACATAGGAGCATAGGACACATAGAAAACCACATAGAGACTTTTCTATGTGCCTATTTGTTTCATCAAAGACATTTGATCTAATCCTGGGGAGGGCCTTTTATAAAACCTTTTACAAGTTTTGTCCACTGCGATTTTGACAAACCCAGCCAGGCTGCGACGGCCACCAGCCAGTTCCGCAATTTACTGATGAGCGCAAAAGGCTTGTCGTTGGGTACTTCGTTGCGGCCACGTTCCAGTGCGGTAACGATACTGCTGATACGCATAACCAGAAAGGTACTTGTAGCGCTGGAGGTATAGAAATGCGCCGCCTCGGGATCCCTTTCAAAAGGGCTTTGAACCGGACGGACCCTGAAACCAAAAACTTCCATGTCTTTGAGCATATCCTTTTTATTCTCAAATTCCTCAACCCGAACCCAGTCGTAACCATCGCCTTCGGGGTTGGGAGGGGCAGGAAGTTTGATCCTTATTAAATCTCCCACTGCAGCGTGTTTGTTTACCTCCGTTCCGTCCTCATCAGTCAGCGCAAATTCGGCACCTTCATCTCCGCACAGCTTCTGCCAGCGGTTAACGTCCAGCAAACGGTCTTTTGCTTTCTCAAACAACAATATAGCATCGTGCCGGGTCGCGGTTTCTTCAAAAGTTGAAGCGCCGGTTTTTGCGCCTTTATATTGCGTAGGAATTAAAGTGATGTCCATAGCTTTGTTGCTCCTTATGATTCATTATCAAAATCTTATACCAGCCCCCGGTAACGAACAGCGAAGCCTTTCAGGCTGGGCTTTCAGTCTTTTGCAGAGCAAGCAGCGGCATTAACTGCATTATTCCGCACCATCGGGCGGTTATTGAAACAGCCCATAACAACCATGCGTCAGCTAACAAAAAACCTGGGGAATAATTACCACAGCTTTTGCAGGCAAGCCCTTAATCTGCCTGGCAATTTTATTGGGAGAGCAGGGAAAAAACAGATGAAAGAAATGTATGGCCAGATCACGGCCGAATTTAATTCAGCGAATTTTGAGCAACTCTGCCACCGGTACTTCGCCGGATTTGACACATCGCGGTTTTCAGTTGTAGCTGTTAGACTTTATTGCGCCAGAGAAATTGTATTAACGGTATACGCTGAAGACAAGCTGAACAAAAACCATGAACTTCCTGAAAATAAATTTCCCGTAAAAAAGTTCAAGACCGAGCTAAAATCCACAGCTGAACTATTAGAAGTGATGTCGGCGTACAATTTTACCGTTGCTGATCCAGCCTACAATGTAGATGAAATGGAAGTAATGAACCGCTGACGTCAATTAATTTTCCAGAGAACCTCCTTACTGGCTGCTACGCGTGCGTAACCAGGTTTGGTGAACTCACTCATGTAAACAAGCTGCAGGCCATTGATCTTTCGGTCAGGATTAGATTCATTCCATATCCTGCGGTAATAGTTGGTGAAGTAGCCGCGCATAAAAGTATTTTTCTGCAGGATCAGGTTCTCAGAAAATTTTCTCCAGCGGTCATTCTTGAACATGGCCGTAACAGCTTCGGGCTTGGAGTAATTTATTTCTTTATCGGGACAGAGAAGATCAAAGCACCGGCCGTCCTCAGTATTTGCTTCGTAAACAAACCAGCCATCGTCTTTAAAAACCCCTGGCGCGAACATTCCCCAGTTTTGATCAAGCCGAAGAGTATAACCAATAAACCGGAGATTGTCACTGAGTTTGGTATTTACGAAACTCAGGTTGCTGAAATTCCAGTCGAAAACAAAAATGGTGAGGAAGATCAGCACTGCGGTCTTAACATTTTGTTGCCAGGTGGTCAGCTCATAACTGGGCTGTCGAAAAGCTATTACCCTTCGAAGCATATTTCCAATATTGTAAAAAGAATCCTTTACCGTACTTCTCAGTCCTGAACACAATTTCTCAATATGATCGAGTGCCACAGCAGGCAGCAGCCCCACACTCGTAGCAATACCAATAAGCGGGAACATCCCTATCAGTAAAGTAAAAGTGTTGAAGGTATGAAAGCCGATGATCAGCAGCACTCCCAGATACCGGAACCACTGATGCGCGACCGGAATAAAAAACAGGACCGGCACCAGCAATTCAAAATAATAGGCGATCATTGTCATCACCTTTAATAGGGAGGGGTGGTAAAAAAAATGTTTTGTCACGGGATAAGCTATCTGATCAAGGCCGTACACATAATACATGGCGGTAAAATCTCTGCTCCACTCTGGTCCCTTAAGTAAAGCAGAACCTGTATAGATATAACAGATCTGGAGCAGATAGGCAATAGTGGCCACAGTACATAGCGTGCGATGTTCGTATTTTTTTGACGAAAGCAAAGCATCGCAGGAATACCGGGCACCCCAGGGCATAAACATCCCCCAGAACAGCACCATGCGCAGCAGATCATCACCACCCTGCAGGATGAGCGTATTTCTGTTGTGCAAAGAAACCATCAGCACCCAGGTAAGTACGGTAAAAAGCCTGGTTCTGTACCCAATCAGCAGCATTGCAGCGCAGAAGAAGGCCAGCACAAAGAGAAGCAGCTGAAACTGCCATAATCCGCTTATGGCATGAATTGAAAAAAAATACTTGTTCCAGGCGTGCTCAAACACCATTGTTAAGGGTACAGCGCCCGAGTTTGCATAAAAAGCCTCCAGGTCACCAGACCGGATGGCAAGATCAAGCAGTATTACTATAGCAAGACATACGCGCATCAGTGACAGTGCGCGTATGTCGAACATAAGATATTTCATGATAAAGAAGAAAGGTCAGTAATGAACTTTCCGTTTTTTAAGATAGATCAGTAGGTTGTGGAAGTGCTACCGGTAGAATCAGTGGTCCCTGTAGAACCGGTGCTGCCCGTAGAACCCGTATTTCCGGTTGATCCCGTAGAACCAGTGCTTCCGGTGCTGTTTGTTGAGTCGGTGTCCATGTCTACATCTGTACCGCTGGTTGAACCATTGTTTCTGCCAGAGGTGCTGTTCGTAGTTCCGGTTGTGCCAGTAGTGTCAATCGATCCGGTTGAACTGGTAGTACCTGTGGTATTCTGGTTACCTGATTGATGATTACCCCCGGCTTTATTGTTCTGGTTGTTGTGGTTACCTGACTTGTTGTTCTGGTTACCAGACTGGTTATTTTTGTTATCAGACTGGTTGTTATTTTTTCCCGCGTTGTTCTGGTTATTGGTTCCGGATCGATTCTGGTCGCTGGTTCCCTGGCCTGAAGTGCTGGCACCCTGGTTACCATTGTTCTGTCCCTGCTTGTTTTTATTCTGATTGTTATTGCGGCTGTTAGTGGTTGAGTTATTCTGGTTTTTTTTACCAGCCGTAGTGGTTGTCTCTGTTGTGGATGTGGTCTGCTCTCCTTCGTATTCCTTTACCTCATATGTTCTGGTAAAAGCCAGCAATGCAAGAGAACTTGCGATGCAGGCAGATAAAAATAATTTATTCTTTTTCATGATTGATTTGTTTTAAGTTAAGATCATAGTTCAAATTTTATTCCACCGCAAACTAAAACGCCGATGGGGATTAAACTCCCCAGCGGCGTCTATATTTATTAGTATGTGTCGGAAGTGCTGCCTGTTGAACCTGTTCCGCCAGTACTTCCGGTTGAACCGGTGCTACCGGTTGAACCGGTTGTACCCATTGTGCTTCCGGTTGAACCTGTGTTGGAGGTTGATCCGGTTGTTCCCATTGTGCTTCCGGTTGAACCTGTGTTAGAGGATGATCCGGTTGTTCCAATAGTGCTGCCG